>NZ_JBHLVZ010000010.1:0-81448 GCF_042433125.1 Muricoccus vinaceus
ATCGCCTGCGATCGTCGCCCCAGCGCGATCGCCTGCGATCGTCGCCCCAGCGCGATCGCCTGCGGCCGCAGCTCCCTGATCCGCCTGTTCGCGGCCCTGTTCCTTCTGCTGGCGGCGGGCTGCGCGGCGCCCTCGCCGCCGCGGGAGGCCCCGATTGCCTATCCACCCTCCGTTCGCGCCCGCCTGCTGCGCATCGTCGAGGCCGAGTGGACCGAGTGGGGTCGCATCGCCGCCGGTCCCGGCCTGCCCCGTCCCGCCAGCGGCGCCGAGGGCTCTCCCAACGCCTTTCCGCGCGTCCTAGCCTATTGGCGGGCCGTGCCGGACGAGGAGGCGGCAGCGGCCATCGCCCGCAACCGTGCGCGCTGGTCCGCCCAGCTTCCGGTCCAGCTTCTGAACCAGCCATCAGGGTGGACCAGCGCCCCGGCCGAGGGGGTCTGGTCCGAGCCCGCCTGGTCCGCCGCCTTCGTGTCCTTTGTGATGCGCTCGGCGGGGGTGGACGAGCGCGAGTTCCATGCTTCCGCCGCCCACGCCTTCTACCTTGACGCCATCCTGCGCGATGCCCGTGAATTTCCCGCGCAAGCGCCCTTTGTCCCGCATGACCCCGCCGCCCGTGCGCCCGAGCCCGGTGACCTCATCTGCGCCGACCGTTCCCGTCGCCCGCTTCCCTCCTGGCGGGAAAGGGTGCCGGAAACCGGTCTGTTCCGCCCCATGCACTGCGACATCGTGCTGCGCACCGCGCCCGGCACGGCGGAGGCGGTGGGTGGCAACATCGCCGATGCCGTGACGATGAGCCTGTATGCCACCGACGCGGCCGGCTTCCTTCTTCCGCGCCCGGCCGGCGAAGCCGTGGTCTTCGCGGTGATCGAGAATCGGCTTGGCCGCATCCCGCCGTTTCATTTTTCGCCGGTTATCTCAATGAGCAGCGTCGCGCCCTTTCGTTAACCCTCTGCTACAAAGGGTTGCGCGAAGGAAGCTTTTCCCGCGTTTGTGCGAATTCCTGCGCATTCTCCGCATGAACCTGCGGAAAGGGGATCGACAATATCTTCGGATATAACCATCTTCCGCGCCACGCGCTGACCTGGACGGCTTAATGCCGTGCGGGGGCCGCGCGGATTCTGGTATCCCCAAAGGAGGGAATAATGGCCGATTCAGGCGAAGCTGCGTCCAAGCGGAAGTCTGCCTTTGATCTGGACTCCATGAGTGCGCAGGAACTGACCGCCCTGATCGAGGCTGCCGAGGCGAAACGTGCCGAGAAGCAGGATGAGGCGAGGGCCGCGCTGATCGAGGAGTTTCGTGGCAAGGCTGCCCAGCTTGGCCTGGAACTGAACTCGCTCATTCCCGGCGCCGGCGCCGGGGCGCCTTCCTCCTCCCCCGCTCGGCGCACCCGCCGGGATGCCGGGGGTTCCGTTGCCGTGCGTTTCCGCGGGCCGAATGGTGAAACCTGGAGTGGTCGCGGCCGTATGCCTCGCTGGCTTTCGGCCATGGAAGCCGAAGGTCGTAAGCGGGAAGAATTCCGCCTCTGAACGGCACGCCCGCTTAGCGAGGTGATTTTTCATTTCACGATGTCCGGGACCGCCGTGGAAACGGCGGTCCGTTGATTTGTGTTTTCATCAGATAAAACGAAAATCTGTTGTGCTGAATTTCGTCTGGTGCGGCCGCGCTACAAGAATTCCGGGTATGCCCAAACAATCCGCCTCCACCTCTCATAACCGGCACCTGTCCGGAAAAGTCGCGTTATCGGGCGCCACATCGGCTTGGGCCGCCAGCCCGGCATTCTTTCCCCGTGCGAGCGGCGCCGACGCCTTGCCACCTGCCCAATGCGCGCTCCTCCTCCACTCCCGCAAGCCGGAGAAAGCGGTCACGCCCTTTCAGACCAGCGCCAGCATGGCCTGATGCACCGGCCCCTCCGCCAGCGAATAGGCGGTGGCGAAGTGGTTCGTCCCTTCGAGCACGATCGGCGTGACGCCGAGCCGCTGCGCGAAGTCCCGCGACTGCCGGATGAACTCGGGGCTCTCCGCCGTGCCGTAGCCGATCACCACCGGCGCCGCGATCCGCCGGACATGGTGAACCGGGCTCAGCGCCAGCGCCTCTGCCGCTTCCAGCGCCACATAGGCCCCACGTGCCGAGAGAAGCGCGGGTTCCAGGTCATACAAGCCCGACAGCAGCGTGACCGAGCGCAGAAGCGGCCCGACGCGCGGATCGGTGGCCGCCACCGCCGCCACATGCGCGCCGGAGGAGTGGCCGGACAGGTGCAGCGGCCCACGCCTGGCTGCCCAAAGGCAGGCCGCCACCACGTCCTCCACCATATGGGGCAGCCGGAACTCCGGCAGCAGGCGGAAGTCGGGCACGGCCACGTCCAGCCCCGCCGCCACCAGCGCCGGCGCCGCCATCCCGGCATCCGCCCGTGTCAGGCTCCTCCAGGCGCCCCCATGCACGTGCAGGTGAATTCCCCGCGCGGGCGGCGCCGCGCGGTAGAGGTCCAGCAGCCCCGCCCCGGTGTCGTGCACCTCCGGCGGATGCGCCGCGCGCGCCGCGGCGGTGTCCGCGGCATAGCGCGCGATCCAGTCCGCCGCGTCCTCGGCCCAGACCCGCTGGTCATAGGCCGCGTCCAGCCCGGCCTGGTCGTAGTCGCGCCAGATCTTCATGCCCGCCAATCTGCGGGCCGCCCGCGACGCGTCAAGCACCTCACCCCGACGCGACGGACCCCCATAAACCGGCGCCACGCCTTCTCGCTGCTCGCAGCCGCCCCGCTTGCCCGCCTCCGGGCGGCGCCGGCGCAGGCATGTGGGGTGAACTTCCTGCTCTCCTCCATCCGCGTCCTGACGGCCTGCGCGCCCAACACCCGACGGAAGGCACGCGGCCGGAATGCGGGGAAGGGCGTGAAGCCAAACGTCATCCCCGGGCGCCTCGCCTCTGGCGGATCTCTGCGCGCATGGGCTTTTCGGCTGGATGGCCCGGCGCGGCGGTTGGTCAGGCTCCAGGCCCCTCCACCGCCACCCACCAGGAAAAGGCGCGGGAACCGCCAGGCGCCAGCAGCACGATGCCGGGCTTGCCGGAGAACGCCCCGTCCCAGCCCAGCGGGGCGGCCGTACCGCACCAGGGCTCCAGGCACAGGAACGCCGCGCCTCCCGGCTTGGACCAGAGGCCGAGGTCGCCGTAGCCCTCCCATCCCATCTCCAGAGCGGCACCGGGCGCGGCGTAGCGGATGCGGCGGCCCGGGAAGCCGGGCAGCACGATGGCGTCGGCATCGAACAGGCGAGGATGCAGCGGCAGGGTGCCGCCGGTCAGCGGGATCCGCTCCGCCGCGTCCAGCAGCCCGCCGCTCAGCCGCCGCGCCTCCAGGACCCCCGATTCCAGTCCCGGGAAGAACAGCGAGTGCCCCTCCGCCGAGGCCTCCCCCGGCAGGGGCCAGGCGAAGGCCGGATGGGCGCCGAGACTGAAGGGGAGGGGGGCCTCGCCCGGGTTGGACACGGTCGCGGTGCAGCGCAGCCGCCCCGCCTCCACCACCCAGTCCAGCTCCAGGGTGAAAGGAAAGGGATAGGCCGCCCGTGTCGCCGCGTCGTCGGCCAGGCGCAGGGAGCAGCCATCAGAGTCGCGCCGCAGCCACTCGAAGCGCCGGTCGCGCGCGAAGCCGTGCTGGCTCATCCGGTGCTCGCGGCCCGCGTGGCGGAGAACGTCCCCCGGCAGCCGCCCCACCAGGGGAAACAGCACGGGCGCATGCCGCGGCCATGCCGGGCCCGCCTGCCAGAGCCATTCCCCGCCCGAGGCATCCTGCAGGGACCGCAGCTCCGCTCCCTCCGCCGAGACGGCGGCGGTCAGCCCTTGGCTTCCGAAACGATGGAGCTCGCTCATGCACCCAGGGATGCGATGCCGGCGCCCCGCACGCAACCCGCAACCCCCCAGGCGCGTCCCTGTCACAAAGGGCCATGTCCGCAAGGGTGGCACCCGGCCCATGACGGAGACGCCATGCTGCAAGTCCTGCCTGCCGGCCTCGGCCGCGCCCTGTCCCGCATGCGGCCCGGCATCAACGCGCTGCTTTTCGCCGGGGTGAACGTGCCGGCGGTGATCGAGGTGACCAGCCCGGCCTTCCTGCAGGGGGGCGCGATCCCGCCCTTGTACACGGCCGACGGCGCCGGCCTGTCCCCGCCTTTGTCATGGCGCGGCCTTCCAGCCGACGCCGCCGCCTTGCTGCTGGTGGTGGAGGACGCCGACAGCCCGACACCGCGTCCTATGGTGCACGCCATCGCAACCCGCCTGCCGCTGGTAGGCGCGGGGCTCGCCGCCGGGGATCTGGAAGGAATGCCCGGCCTGGGGCTCGGCCGGAACTCGTATTTCCGCAGGGCTTGGCTGCCGCCCGATCCGCCCCCCGGCCATGGGCCGCACCGCTACGCCTTCCAGGTCTTCGCCCTGCGGCGGCGTCCGGAAGGGCTGGGAAGCAACCCCGGCCGCGGCGCCGTGAGGGCCGCCCTCGGGCAAGGGGTGATCGCGAAGGGGTGCCTGATCGGCACCTATGCGCGATCGGCCGAAACCCGGCGCCGCCGGGCCGGCACCCTGATCAGCCGAGGATCTCGCTGACAATCTGCCGGATCTCGGCCTCGCTGAGCGTACCGGCGGAACCGGGGCGCGGGGTGGTGTGGGCGGTGGAAAGAGGCTGGCGATGGGCCAGCGGGCTGGTGTTGGTCTGCATAATCAAATGTTTCTTCTTTGTTTGGCCCGGACGGCGTTTCCGCGTCGCCAGGACGTCTCATGGGCCACCATGGCCCGC
Organism: Muricoccus vinaceus; assembly: GCF_042433125.1. NCBI lineage: Bacteria > Pseudomonadati > Pseudomonadota > Alphaproteobacteria > Acetobacterales > Roseomonadaceae > Muricoccus > Muricoccus vinaceus. The sequence goes on from NZ_JBHLVZ010000010.1 coordinate 4,766, forward strand.
ACCCATTTCGGAGCGGGCATCGGGCGGCCCCGTGTCACGGCCGTGACGATCACGGCCGAGGTTGCCAAAGCCGCCGGAACTCCCGGCGGATTGCCTTGGCGAAAGATCCCGGCGGAGGGGGCAGGGGCGTCACCGGGCCAATGGCCATGCGACACCCCATACCCGGCCGCGCGGGCGGTTTGGATCACCCATCAACGGGAGGCGGCCCGGGCCGCCCCGTGTCCAGATCGAAGAAGGGCTCAGCCCATCTGGAGGTTGGCGGCGGACATCTTGCCCTTCGGGTCCTTCTGGACCTCGAAGGAGAGCTTGTCACCCTCGTTCAGGCCGCGAAGCCCCGCACGGGTCACGTCCGAGATGTGAACAAAAACGTCCTTGGAGCCATCATCCGGCTGAATGAAGCCGTAGCCCTTGGTCGCATTGAACCACTTCACGGTTCCGGTCGGCATCGATCGCACATCTTTCGCAAGGAGGTTGCCCCACGGGCCGGCCCCGGCCAGGAGGCAGGAACCGGCAGGAAGTCGGGCCCGGTCCGCCCCTGAGGGGCGAGGAACGCGGTCCGGACCAGCGTGGCGCACTGGATTTGGGGCCGCATGAAGGAATTGCAACCTCCGTCGGCCCTGGACCGCTTTCCCGCGCCCTGTGGTTCCGGCGGATGGGCCGGCGCATCTGCCGTGGCGGCCTTTTCCGGTGTCTTTTCCCTGGCCTTCCCACGGGGAAGCCGTCATATAGCCGCCCGCCGGGCTGGACCGCGAAGGTTCCGCCCGCCCTCCGCGTATGCGGTGGGCTGACAGGAACGGCCACGCCGCGGCGTTTCCGGCCACATGGACACCCGTCGCGCAGGAATGGCGCGCGGACCCCATGCCGCCCGAAGCGCCGGGGAACCCCCCACCCGAAGCGCGGGCGGGGCGGGCGCAGAGACCCTTCATCCCATCCGTGTCGCAACACCGTCCCATCAGGCAATCCGGCCGGATGGGGCCGACAGGATGCACGCATGTTCGACAACTACTACCGCAAGGACATCGAGTGGGGCGGCAAGACGCTCACCCTCGAGACCGGCAAGGTGGCCCGCCAGGCCGACGGCGCCGTGATGGCCCGCCTGGGCGACACCATCGTCCTCTGCACCGTGGTCGGCGCCCGCAACGTGAAGCCGGGCCAGGACTTCTTCCCGCTGACCGTGAACTACCAGGAAAAGGCCTATGCGGCCGGTAAGATCCCCGGCGGCTTCTTCAAGCGCGAGGGCCGTCCCTCCGAGAACGAGACGCTCGTCTCCCGCCTGATCGACCGCCCGATCCGCCCCCTCTTCCCCGAGGGCTTCCGCAACGAGATCCAGGTGGTCGCCACCGTTCTCTCGCATGACCTCGAGAACAACCCGGACGTGGTGGCCATGGTCGGCTGCTCCGCCGCGCTGACCATCTCGGGCATTCCCTTCTTCGGCCCGATCGCCGGCGCCCGCGTGGGTTATGCCGGGGGTGAGTACATCCTCAACCCCACCATGGAGCAGGTGAAGACCAGCGAGCTCGACCTCTTCGTCGCCGGCACCGCCGAGGGCGTGCTGATGGTGGAGTCCGAGGCCAAGGAGCTGTCCGAGGACGTGATGCTCGGCGCCGTGGAGTTCGGCCACAAGGCCTTCCAGCCGGTCATCCAGGGCATCATCGAGCTGGCCGAGCGCGCCGCCAAGGAGCCCTGGGCGCTGACCGAGGTGTCGGACGCCGAGCGAGCGCTGAAGGCCCGCATCGCCGAGATCGGCGCCGCCGACATGGCCGAGGCCTACAAGGAGACCGTCAAGCAGAGCCGCTACGCCAAGGTCGGCGCGGTGAAGAAGGCGATCGCCGAGAAGCTGGAGGCCGAGGGCTACGACGCCGCCGCCGCCAAGGGCCTCATGAAGGGCCTCGAGGCCGACGTGGTGCGCAACACCATCCTCGACACCGGCATCCGCATCGACGGCCGCGACACCAAGACCGTGCGCCCCATCGTGGCCGAGGTCGGCGTGCTGCCGCGCTCGCACGGCTCCTCGCTGTTCACCCGGGGCGAGACGCAGGCCTTCTGCGTGGCGACGCTGGGCACCGGCCAGGACGAGCAGATCATCGACGCCCTCGCGGGCGAGTACCGCGAGGACTTCATGCTGCACTACAACTTCCCCCCCTACTCGGTGGGCGAGACCGGCCGCATGGGCTCCCCGGGCCGGCGTGAGATCGGCCACGGCAAGCTCGCCTGGCGCGCCATCCACCCGCTGCTGCCCGAGAAGGACAAGTTCCCCTACACCATCCGCGTGGTGTCGGAGATCACGGAAAGCAACGGCTCCTCCTCCATGGCCACCGTTTGCGGCACCTCGCTGTCGCTGATGGACGCGGGCGTGCCGCTGAAGCGTCCCTGCGCCGGCATCGCCATGGGCCTGATCAAGGAGGAGAAGGGCTTCGCCGTGCTGTCCGACATCCTCGGCGACGAGGACCACCTCGGCGACATGGACTTCAAGGTGGCCGGCTCCGAGCAGGGCATCACCGCCCTGCAGATGGACATCAAGATCACCTCCATCACCTTCGAGATCATGCGCATCGCGCTGGATCAGGCGAAGGACGGGCGCATCCACATCCTCGGCGAGATGGCCAAGGGCCTGTCCGGCTCCCGCGGCGAGGTCGCGGCCACCGCGCCGCGCATCACCGTGATCCAGGTGCCCAAGGACAAGATCCGCGAAGTGATCGGCACGGGCGGCAAGGTGATCCGCGAGATCGTCGAGCAGACCGGCACCAAGATCGACATCGAGGACGACGGCACGATCAAGATCGCGTCGAGCAGCACCGAGGCGACCCAGGCCGCGATCGACCGCATCCGCGGCATCACGGCCGAGGCCGAGGTGGGCGCGATCTACAACGGCACCGTGGTGAAGGTGGCCGACTTCGGTGCCTTCGTGAACTTCCTCGGCGCCAAGGACGGCCTGGTCCACATCTCCGAGCTCGGCCAGGAGCGGGTGAGCCGCACTGGGGACGTCGTCTCGGTGGGCGACAAGGTGAAGGTCAAGGTCATCGGCTTCGACGACCGCGGCAAGGTGAAGCTGTCCATGCGGACGGTGGACCAGCAGACCGGCGCCGACATCACGGAGCAGGTCGGCGCCAAGCGCCCCCGCCCCGAGGGTGAGGAAGGCGGCGATCGCGGTGGCGACCGGGGCGGCGAGCGCGGCCCCCGCCGCGAGCGCGACGGCTTCCGTGGCGGCGACCGCGGCCCCCGCCGCCAGGACTGACCGGCTCCGCGGGGACGGTTCGCCGTCCCCGTGAGGGCATCCGTTGAAAACACGGCTCGTAAGAAGCGTTATGCCGGGCCGGGGGACTGTTTCATTCCCCCGGCCCGCGCCATATGCGGCCCTCGTTAACCCATGTTTGCCCCTGTTGCAGGAACATCCCGGCTGTGAAGGCGATCAACACCATCCGCATGGGCGGTGCCGACGTCCTGCCCCTCGTCGAGGGTGGCAAGGGCGTTTCGGCGTCCAACGGCGCATCCTGCGGCAACTGGGCTGCGGAGGGAGGAATCGGCACCTTCTCCGCCGTCAATGCCGACAGCTACGATGCCCAGGGGCGGATCATCCCCCAGGAATACCACGGCAAGACCCGGCGCGAGCGCCACGAGGAGCTGGTCGCCTACGGCATCGCCGGCGGTATCGCCCAGGCGCGGGAGGCTTATGAGCGCTCCAACGGCCAGGGCCGGGTTCACGCCAACATCCTCTGGGAGATGGGCGGTGCGGAGCGCGTGGCGCGCGGCATGCTGGAGGGGGCCAAGGGCCTCATCAACGGCATCACCTGCGGCGCCGGCATGCCCTACCGCCTGGCCGATATCGCCAGGGAATACCGGGTCCACATCTATCCCATCGTTTCCTCCTCCCGCGCCTTCGCCGCGTTGTGGAAGCGCGCCTATTCCAAGGCCAGCGAGTGGCTGGGCGGCGTGGTCTACGAGGACCCCTGGCTGGCCGGCGGCCACAACGGCCTGTCCAACTCCGAGAACCCGCGCGTGCCGGAGGATCCCTTCCCCCGCGTGCTGAAGCTGCGCCAGCAGATGCGGGAGTTCGGCCTGGGCGACGTGCCGATCATCATGGCCGGCGGTGTCTGGTGGCTGGAGGAATGGCAGGACTGGCTCGACAACCCCGAGCTCGGCCCCATCGCCTTCCAGTTCGGCACCCGCCCGCTGGTGACCCGCGAGAGCCCGATCCCGGATGCCTGGAAGCAGCGCCTGCTGACCCTCAAGCCCGGCGACGTGTCGCTCCAGAACTTCTCCCCCACCGGCTTCTATTCCAGCGCCGTGCGCAACGACTTCCTGCGCGAGCTGGAGGGACGCAGCCACCGTCAGGTGGCCTATACCGCCCAACCCATCGGCGAGCACTCGGCGACCTATGGCGTCGGCCCCCGCAAGCGCCCCGTCTATCTCGTGCCGGCCGATCTCGAGCATGTCCGCCAGTGGGAAGCCGAAGGCCATACGGAGGCGCTGCGCACCCCTGACGACACGCTGATCTTCGTCACCCCCGAGACCAGCCGCCAGATCGTGGCGGACCAGATCGCGTGCATGGGCTGCCTTTCCCAGTGCCGCTTCTCCAACTGGGCCCAGCACACGGACGATCACTCCAACGGCAAGAAGGCCGATCCCCGCTCCTTCTGCATCCAGAAGACTCTGCAGGAGATCGGCCATGGCGGCGATCCCGAGCACAACCTCATGTTCGCCGGCCACAACGCCTATCGTTTCGCCCAGGATCCCTTCTACTCCAACGGGTTCATCCCGACGGTGAAGGAACTCGTGGGCCGGATCATGACCGGGCGCTGAGCGACCCGGCCCGTGCGGCATCGAACGGCCCGGTCCCCGCGAGGGGGCCGGGCCGTCCTCATTCCGTGATGCCGCGCTCCTGGGCCGCCGGGTGACATTCCGTCGGCCGGAAGCCTAGTTTCGCCGCAACAGGAGTCCCCGGGACTCCAGGCGGAGACAGGCGATGCTCGAACTCAAGATCAACGGCCAGGCGAAGCAGGTGGACGCCGAGGGCGACACCCCGCTGCTCTGGGTGCTGCGCGACACGCTCGGCATGACCGGCACGAAATATGGCTGCGGCATCGCGCAATGCGGCGCCTGCACGGTGCTGGTGGACGGCAACGCCACCCGCTCCTGCGTCACCCCCGCGGAAAGCGTGGTGGGCATGGAGGTCACCACGATCGAGGCGGTGGAGCAGGACCCCGTCGGCGCCAGGGTGGTGGAGGCCTGGACCGCCGGGCAGGTGGCCCAGTGCGGCTACTGCCAGTCCGGCCAGGTCATGGCGGCGACCGCGCTGCTCAAGGCCACGCCGAAGCCGACCGACGAGGACATCACGACGGCCATGACCAACCTGTGCCGCTGCGGCACCTACAACGCCATCGCCGCCGCCGTGCGGCAGGCCGCGACGGCCTGAGCGGGAAAGCGCGCATCATGGACGGCATGAACATTCCCCCCACCGACGCCATCCTCGGCCGGCCCCCGGCCGAGGTGACGATCCCCGAGAACGGCGTCGCCAACCTGTCCCGCCGCGGCCTCTTCGGCATCGGCGCCGGCGCGCTGCTGCTGGGCACCCTGGCCGGCAACCGGACCGCCCGCGCGCAGGGCGAGGGCATGGCCGCCGCCGCCCCGCGCCCCGGCAGCCAGGTCGCCGCCTTCCTGGAGATCCGCGGGGACGGCAAGGTCCGCCTCCTGTCGCCCTTCGTGGAGGGCGGCCAGGGCATCGCCACCGCCATGGCGCAGATCGTGGGCGAGGAGCTGGACTTCGACCCCGCGCACTTCATCGTGGACTGCGCGCCGCCCGGCGCCGACTACCTCGTGGTGAACGGCCGGCGCCTCACGGGTGGCAGCCTTTCGGTCCGCTCCAGCTACGCCACCATGCGCCAGCTCGGGGCGAGCGCCCGCAACATGCTCGTCCGCGCCGCCGCCGCGCGGCTGGACGTGCCGGAGGGCGAGCTGGCCACGGAGCCCGGCCGCGTCGTCCACAAGGCGTCGAACCGCTCCCTCGCCTATGGCGAGCTGGCCGAGGCCGCGATGAAGCTGCAGCCGAGCGAGGTCGCCTCGCTGCGCGACCCCGCCACCTTCCGCTGGATCGGCAAGCCCGTCGCCCGGCTGGACGCGCGGGACAAGTCCACCGGCCGGGCCGAGTACGCCATCGACCTTTCGGTCGAGAACATGCTCCAGGCCGCCGTCACCCACGCGCCGCGGCTGGGCCAGGAGCCGGGCGACCTCGCCAACGAGGCCGAGGTGCGGGCCATGCCGGGCGTGCACTCCATCCACAGGCTGCCCGGCGCCGTCGCCGTGCTGGCCGACCGCTGGTGGCGCGCCCGCAAGGCGGTGGAGGCCCTGAACGTCACCTGGACGGAGGGGCGGAGCCCCCGCGCTCTGCCGGCCGACTTCTCCTCCGCGGGCATGCTCGCGGCGCTTCGCGCGGAGAAGGGCGCCGGCAACCCGGCCGAGGAAAGCGGTGACCTCGCCGCCGCCTTCGCGGGCGCGGCCAGGACGGTCGAGGCGGAATACGATGCGCCCTACCTCGCCCACGCGCAGCTCGAGCCTCCCTCCGCCATCGCGCGCTTCAACGGGGATGGCACGCTGGATCTCTGGCTGCCCAACCAGGCGCCCGAGATGTTCCAGGCCACCGCCGCCGGCATCGCCGGGCTGGAGCCGGCGAAGGTGAAGATCCATTCCCCGATCCTCGGCGGCTTCTTCGGCCGGCACTTCCTTTACGACGCCTCGGCGCCCTATCCGCAGGCCATCGCGCTGGCCAAGGCCGTGAACCGCCCGGTGAAGGTGCTCTGGACGCGCGAGGAGGAGTTCCTGCGCGACGGCCTGCGCCCCATGGGCTTCGTGCGCTTCAAGGGCGCCGTGGGCGCGGACGGCATGCCCGTCGCGTTCCAGGCCGCCGCGGTCGGGGAAGGACCCATCGGCCGCTACTTCACCCCCAACCAGCCCATCGATTCCTCGATGGTGGAGGGCATCGCCGGCAAGCCCTACGCGATCGGCGCGAAGCGCGTGGACTGCGTGAAGGTGGCCCAGCCCCCGATCATCGCCTTCTGGCGATCGGTCGGCCACTCGATGAACGACTTCTTCTACGAGTCCTTCCTCGACGAACTCGCCGCGGCCGGCGGCAAGGACCCCTTCGAGATGCGGCTCGCGATGCTCCGCGACAGCCCGCGCCACGCGACGCTGCTGCGCGCCGTGGCGGAGCTGTCCGGCGGCTGGAAGCGCGGCCCCTTCGACGCCGAGGGCGGCCGACGCGCGCGCGGCGTGGCCATGGCCTCGCCCTTCGGCTCGGAGGTCGCGACCATTGCCGAGGTCTCGATCACCGATGGCGAGATCCAGGTCCATGACCTGTGGATCGCGATCGACCCGGGCCGCGCCGTGAATCCCGCGATCATTGAGGCCCAGGTCCGCTCCGCCGCCGCCATCGGCCTGTCCTCCTCCCTTCTGGAGGAAGTGACCTACGAGGGCGGGGCCCCGCAGCAGCGTAACTTCGACGCCTACACCATCCTGCCCCATGCCCGCATGCCGCGGGTGCATGTGCGCGTGGTGGAGAGCGGCGCGGCGCTGGGCGGCGTGGGGGAGCCGGGCGTGCCCGGCGTGCCGCCCGCGGTGGCCAATGCGGTGGCGGCGCTGACGGGACAGCGCATCCGCAGCCTGCCCATGTCGAAGACCCGCCTCGGCTCTGCCTGAGGGACGGGGGCGGGGCGTTTAGCGCCCCGCCCCCTCCCGCGTGAGGGCATCTTCCACCGCGCGCGCCACCGCGAGCAGTCGCCGGTCGCCTCCGTTCTCTCCCGTGAGCATCAGCCCCACGGGCGCCTCGCCCTCCGCCTGGCAGGGGATGCTGATGGAGCAGCGGTCCAGGAAGTTCGCCACGGACGTGTTGCGCAGCAGCAATCTGTTGATCCGGTTGAAGGCGTCCGCTTCGGCCAGTTCCGCGATGGCGGGCGGCGTCAGCGGGCAGGTGGGGGCGAGAATGGCGTCGAGGGGTGCCGTGCGCGGGGCGATCGCCGCGATGATCCGTGCCCGCTCGGCCATCAGCTCAATCAGGTCTGTCGCCGACATGCTGGCCCCGCCCTCGATCCGCGCCAGGATCAGCGGGTCGTAGCGGTCGCGCGCCCGGCCGATCAGCTCGCGGTGCAGCGCCCAGGCCTCCGCCGCGGCGAAGCCCCCGGCGGCGTTGGCGGCCGGTATCTCCGCGATCTCCGGCAATGCCACGTCGATCAATCGCGCTCCCGCCGCCTCCAGCCGCCGCAGCGCGATCTCGAAGGCCGCGGCCACGGGCGGCGCGATGCCGTCGAACAGATAGGTCGCGCTCGGCAGGCCCAGCCGCAGCCCTTCCAGCGGCATGGCCGGGGGAGGGGACTCGTCGTCTTCCCCGGCCATCACCGCGTCCAGCACCGCGCAGCAGGCGACGGAGGGCGCCAGCGGACCGATGCTGTCCAGCGTGGCCGAAAGCGGGAAGGCCCCGGCCAGCGGCACGCGTCGCGCGGTGGGCTTGAAGCCCGTGATGCCGCAGAGCGCCGCCGGCACCCGGCAGGAGCCGCCGGTGTCCGAGCCGATTGCGCCGAACCCCATCCCATCTGCGACCGCCACCGCCGCGCCGGAGGAGGAGCCCCCCGGCGCCCGGCCGGTCTCGCGGTCCCATGGCGCGCGCGGGGTGCCGTGATGCGGGTTTAGTCCCGTGCCGGAAAAGGCGAACTCCACCATGTTGGTGCGCCCCAGCACCACGAAGCCCGCGCGTTCCAGCCGCGCGATGGCCGGCGCGGTCGCCGTTGCCGGCGCCGCGTCCCGCCGCGCGACGGAGCCCGCCGCCGTCACCGCGCCCGCCTGGTCGAACAGGTCCTTCACCGAGATCGGGATGCCCGCCCAGGGGCCGGGCGCGCGGGCCACGCGGCGCAGCTGGTCCATCGCTCCCGCCGCCGCGCGCGCCGCCTCCGCCTGCACGGCCACGAAGGCGCGCCCCCCCTCGCCATCCGGTGCCGCGATGCGCTCGAGTGCCTCCTCCACCAGTTGCGCGGAGGTCGTGTCGCCCATGGCCAGGGCGTCGGCGGCGGAGAGTAGGGTCCTCATGTTCCGAGGATGCGGCCTGCATGACCTAACGGCAATGCGAGCGCCGTTGACAACCCAACGAGCAGGGAAGCAATTTAAGAATAACCATTGGGTTACCGGCGGCCGGATTTATCGGCAACGGAACCCTGAATGAATTCGGGAGAGTGTCCATGTCCATTCAAGCCCCCCGCCGGGCCCTGTTGCTCGGAGCGTTGGCCGCACCCTTCATCGCCGGCCGCGCCTCCGCCCAGACCGTTACGCTGCGCTCCGCCGATGTTCATCCGGATGGCTATCCCACGGTGGAAGCCGTGAAGTTCATGAGCAAGCAGGTGGAGGAGCGCTCGGGCGGGCGACTGCGCATCCAGGTCTTCGGCTCCCGCCAGCTCGGCGAGGAGAAGGACACGCTGGAGCAGACGCGCTTCGGCGTGATCGACCTGAACCGCGTGAACTCGGCCAGCCTCAACTCCCTGATCCCCGAGACGGTGATCCCCGGCCTGCCCTTCCTGTTCCGCGACGAGCCCCACATGCACCGCGTGCTGGATGGCGCCATCGGCGAAGACATCATCTCCGGCGCCACCCGCCACGGCCTCGTGCCGCTCGGCTACTATGACAGCGGCGCACGCTCCTTCTACACGCGCGCCAAAGCGATCCATGAGCCCGGCGACCTGCGCGGGCAGAAGATCCGCGTGCAGGCCTCGGACATGTGGGTGGCGATGATGCGCGGCTTCGGGGCCAATCCCTCGCCGCTGCCGACCGGCGAGGTCTACTCCGCTCTCCAGACCGGCGTGGTGGACGGGGCCGAGAACAACTACCCCTCCTACCAGTCCTTCCGGCACTTCGAGGTGGCGAAGTTCTACTCCGTCTCCGAGCATTCCATGGCACCGGAGGTGCTGGTCATGTCCAAGCGCTCCTTCGACCGCCTGCCCAAGGACATGCAGGAGGTGCTGCGCCAGGCGGCCAAGGACAGCGTGCCCGAGATGCGGCGCCTCTGGCAGGCCCGCAGCGAGGAGGCCAAAGCCGCCGTCATCGCAGCCGGCGCCCAGATCAACACCCTGGACAAGGCGCCCTTCGAGCGCGCCATGGGCCCGGTCTACGATCGCTTCGTCAGCGATGCCCGCATGAAGGGCATCGTCGCCCGCATCCGCGAGACGGCCTGAGCATGCTGGCCAGCACGCAGCGCGGCCTTTCGGCCGCGCTGGATGCCGTATGCCGCGTGACCCTTTTCGTTGCGGGCGTGGCCCTGCTCGCGATGGTCGCGGTGGTCGCCTATGCCGTTTTCGGGCGCTTCGTGCTGAACGATACGCCCGAATGGGCGGAATCCGTGGCGATGATGCTGATGGCCTGGACCATCATGGGCGCCGCCGCCGTGGGCGTCCGCGAGGGCTTCCACATGGGCTTCGACACGCTGAAGGCCCTGCTGCCGGCCCCGCTCGAGCGGTTCTGCGACATCGTCTCGGACCTTTGCATCACCGGCTTCGGCATCGGCATGGCCTGGTTCACCGGGGAACTCGCGGCGGAGGTGTCCGATACCACGCTTCCCACCATCGGGCTGAGCGGGGCGGTGGAATACCTGCCGCTGGTGCTTGGTGGCGTGCTCATCACCCTGTTCGGGATCGAGCGGCTCCTCGCTCATGCAGCCGGCCTGCGGGCGCCGGCGGACATGCACCCCAAACCCATCCTGACCGACGCCTGACGCTGGCCGCGGCGCGGAAGAGAACACACCCATGGATATTGCGGTCCTGCTCGGCAGCTTCACGCTGCTGCTGCTGATCGGCACGCCCGTCGCCTTCGCGCTGGGCATCGCCGCCTTCGTCACCGTGCTCTGGATGGACCTGCCGGCCATCGTGGTGTTCCAGCAGATCGCCTCCGGCATGAACATCTTCTCCATGCTGGCGATCCCCTTCTTCATCTTCGCCGGCGACCTGATGATGCGCGGCCAGATCGCGGACCGCCTTGTCGCGCTGGCCTCCGCCATGGTCGGCCACCTGCGCGGGGGCCTGGGCCAGGTGAACGTGGTGGCGGCGACGCTGTTCGGCGGCGTCTCGGGCTCCGCGGTGGCGGATGCCTCGGCCATCGGCGGCGTGATGATCCCGCAGATGCGCGCCCGCGGCTACGCGCCGGACTACGCGGTGAACGTCACCGCCAACGCGGCGCTGATCGACCTGCTGATCCCGCCTTCCCACAACATGATCCTCTACGTCATCGCGGCCGGCGGCGCGATCTCGGTGGCGGACCTCTTCACCGCCGGGCTCCTCCCGGGCCTGCTGCTGATGCTCGCCATCATGTTCGTCGCCTGGCTTGTCGCGGTGCGCCGGGGCTACCCGCGCGAGCAGTTCCCGGGCTGGTGGGCGCTGCTGCGCCTGGCGGTCGGTGCGACCCCCGGGCTGATGCTGATCGTGATCATCTTCGCCGGCGTGCGCTCGGGCATCTTCACCGCCACCGAAAGCGCCTGCGTGGCCGTGATCTACGCCATGCTGGTCATCGGCCTGGTTTACCGCAGCCTGACCTGGGAAGCCTTCCGCGAGGCGGTGCTGGGTGCCTGCCGCACCACCGGCATGGTGCTGCTGATCATCGGCACGGCGTCCGCCTTCGGCTGGCTGATGGCGCTGATGCAGGTGCCCGTCGCGGCGGTCGCCATGATGAAGAGCATCACCTCCGACCCCCTGGCCATGCTGCTGCTGATCAACGTGGTCCTGCTCGTGCTCGGCACCTTCATGGACATGGCGCCGCTGATCATGATCGGCACGCCGGTCTTCCTGCCGGTGGCCGTCGCGGCCGGGATGGACCCCGTGCAGTTCGGTATCGTGCTGATCCTGAACCTCGGCATCGGCCTGATCACGCCGCCGGTGGGCCCCCTGTTGTTCGTTGCCTGCGCGGTGGGCAAGGTCTCCATGTGGGAGGCCACCCGCACCAGCGCGCCCTTCTACCTCGCGAGCTTTGTGGTTCTGATGGCCGTGACCTACATTCCCTGGATCTCGCTCTGGCTCCCGTCCGTTTTCCGCTGAGGCCCGCATGACCGACAAGACACGCCCCGTCCTTCTCACCGGGGCGTCCGGCAACCTCGGCCGCGCGCTCGCGCCCGCGCTGACGGCGGCCGGCTACACGCTCCGCCTGACCGACATCGCCCCCTTCCCGGACGCCGTGCCGGGGGGCGCCGCCTTCACGAAGGCGGATCTGAACGACGGCCCCACCATCCTGCGCCTGGCCGAGGGGTGCCAGGCGATCCTGCACTTCGGCGGCATCAGCACCGAACATCCCTTCGAGGTGGTGCTCGGCCCCAACCTCCGCGGCCTGTTCCACATCTACGAGGCCGCCCGGCGCGAGAAGGCACGCGTCCTTTTCGCCAGCAGCAACCACGCCATCGGCTTCCACGAGCGCCCGGCGGGCAACGGAGAGCTGCTGGACGCCGACTGCGCCTTCCGCCCCGACAGCTTCTACGGCCTCTCCAAGGCCTATGGGGAGCTGATGGGACGCCTCTACTGGGACAAGCACGGGGTGGAGAACCTCAACCTCCGCATCGGCTCATCCTTCCCCGAGCCGGCCGACGCGCGGATGCTCTCCACCTGGCTCTCCTATGCCGACCTCGCGCGCTGCATGGAGAAATTCCTGGAAGCGCCGCGGATCGGCCACGCCGTGGTGTGGGGCGCATCCAAGAACCCCGCCACCTACTGGGGCAAGGACCACCGCGACCGCATCGGCTGGGAGCCGCAGGACACCGCCGAGGCCTTCCGCGAGAAGGTCGGGACCAAGGTCTCGGGCGACCCCGTCACGGAGCGCTACCAGGGTGGCGGCTACACCGCCATGGACTACACGCGCGCGACGCCCTCGCCCAAGGACCAGTTCTCCCTGGACTGATCCCGCGTGATCGAGATCGCCGGCGGCGATTGGCGCGCGGCGCTGCTGCCCGCGCGCGGCGGCGCTCTCGCGGCGCTGTCCCACGCGGGCCACGACGTGCTGGCCCCGCTGCCCACCGGCGCCGACCCCAACGACCACTGGGCCGGCGCCTTCCTCATGCTGCCCTGGACCAACCGGCTCGATCAGGGTCGCCTGCCGCATCCCGGCGGGATCGCGCGGTTTCCCTGCAACCGCGTCGCCGAGCGCACGGCCCTGCACGGCCTGTCGCGCGAGCACCCCTGGCAGGTCGAGAGCGCGGAGCGCCACCGGGCCGTGCTCTCGCAGCGCATCGACATCGCGCCCTTTCGCTACGCCGCCCGGATGGAGGTGACGCTGGCGCGCGGCTTCTCCCTCGCCCTCACGGTCACGAACGAAGGGGTGGACGGAATGCCCTTCGGCACGGGGTGGCACCCCTTCTTCATGCGCCCGCCCGGCACGCGCCTTTCCTTCCGCGCGACGGGCGCGATGGAGCGCGACGCGCGCAACCTGCCCGTCGCCGTTCTCCCGTCGAACGGCATCGACGGCGGGGAGGACGCCTTCGCGGGTGCCGACACGCACTTCACCGGATGGGACGGCACCGCGCGCCTCGAACTCGGCGCACGATGCTTCGTGCTGCGCGGGGAAGGCGCCTGGTCGCGCAACCTTCAGGTCTTCGCACCGCGCGGCGCCGGCGTGATCTGCGCCGAACCCGTGAGCCACGTGCCCGACGTGGCCAATCGCCCGGGCTTTGCGCCGCTCGGTGACGTCAGGCGCTTGGTGCGCGGCGCGGCGATCGCGGGAGGCGTCGTGCTGCTGCCGCTGGCGTGATGCAGGCGGCAACCTTCGCGGATCGCGCCGCGTTCGGCAGCGGATCGCGGAGTTTTCAACCATGGCATCCGGCACGGCCCGCAAGACCGACCCCAAGCTCTGGGACAAGGTGAAGGCGCGTGTCACGCGCGGCAGCAAGGGCGGCGATCCCGGCGAATGGTCCGCGCGCAAGGCGCAGCTTGCCGTGGCCGAATACAAGAAGGCCGGTGGCGGCTACGAGGGCGGCAAGAGCGCGGAGAACCACCTTTCCCAATGGACCAAGGAGGAGTGGGGCACCAAGTCCGGCAAGGAGAGCGGCAAGACGGGCGAGCGCTACCTGCCGAAGAAGGCGCGCGAGTCCCTGAGCGAGTCCGAATACGCCCGCAGCACGGCCGCGAAGCGGCGTGACAGCGCGGAGGGCAAGCAGTTTTCCCGCCAACCCGCCGATGTCGCGCGCAAGACCGCGAAGGCACGCGACACCGGGCGCGCGGCGCCTGCGAAGGCCGCATCCTCCACGCGCAAGACGGGCACGGACGCCGCCGCGAAGAAAACTGTTGCGAAGAAGCCCGTCGCCACGAAGCCGGCCGCAAGGAAGGCTCCCGCCGCGGTCCGTGCGCCGGCGGCGCGGAAGGCCCCCGCACGCAAAGCCGCTGCGCCGAAGGCCGAGGCCGCCGCGAAGCCGCGCAAGGCCGCTGCTGCACCCAAGCCTGCATCGAAGTCGCCGGCAGCACGCAAGCCGGCGCCCACGGCCACCAGCCGCGCGCGAAAGACCGCCACCGCCAAGCCCGCCGCCGGCCGTAAGCCTGCCGCCACGCCGCGCAAGCCCGCCGCCAAGGCGTCCGCCCGCGCCACCCCGGCCGCGCGCCGCAAGGCCTCCCCCGCCACCAAGGCCCAAGCCAAGGGAAAGACCAAGTGAGCGACCACAGCCCCGATCCGCAGCAGGTCCTCCGCGACTTCCGCGCGGCGGTGAACATGGATCCCTCCACCCTCAGGGACTGGCTCGACACCGAGGAGAGCCGCGCCGTCGGCTTCGTGCACGAGGGTGAATCCGAGTCCGTCGGCCACGAGATGGGTCAACACATCCTTCGCCTGCTGGAGAACCCGCCCGGCGAGCCGTCGGAGGAGGATGTCGCCCATATGCGCAAGGTGGTCGGCTATGTTCACCGCCACATGGCGCAGGGTCCGCAGGAGGACATCGCGCACTCCCGCTGGCGCTACAGCCTGATGAACTGGGGCCACGACCCCATGAAGGGCCCGGGCGCCCGCCAGGATGCCGCGCCCGAAGCCAGCCCCGCTCCCGCCCGCAAGCGCGCCGCCCGCAAGCCTGCCGTCCGCCAGCCTGTGGCGCGGGAAACGGCCGCGCGGAAAACGGCCGCCCGCAAGACGCCCGCGCGCCGTGCGGCATCCGGGCCCACCGCGAAGCCCGCTTCCCGCGCCGCCGCCAAGGCGCCGGCCGCGCGCAAGGCCGAAGAAGCCAGGACCACGGGATCGCGCCGCACCGCCGCGAAGCCCGTCGCCGGCACGGCGGCCAAGGCTCCGGCCCGCCGTGCCGCGGTCGCCCCCGCGAAGCGCGGCGCCGCCAAGCCGGGCGCGGCCCGCGCCGCCGCATCCAAGACCGGTGCGTCCAAGATCAGTGCGCCCAAAACCGGCACATCCAGGACCGGCACATCCAGGACCGGCACATCGAAAACTGGTGCGGCCAAGCGGAGCGCCACCAGGACCGCGGCGGCCCGCGCCACCAAGGCCCCTGCGCGCCGCGCGGCGAAAGTCGCCGCGCCCGCCCGTCCGGCGGCCAAGCCGCGCGCCGTTGCCAAGGCTCCGGCTCAGGCAACGAGGGCGGGCGCGAGCCGCACCGCCGCCAAGCCCCGCACCCGCCCGGCTCCGGCCAAGGCGCCGGCCGCCCGGAAGTCCCAGGCCGGAAAGCCGGCGGCGACGAAGGCGGGTGCCGCGAAGCCCGCGTCCCGCAAGACCCCGCCGCGCAAGCCCGCGCCCCGCAAGCCCCCCAGCCGCCGCTCCTGAGATCCCCGGGTTCCACCGCGCGGGCGGGCGGCGCAAGATGACCCGATGGAACGCGCGCTTGTCCTCGGGGCCGGGATCATGGGCCTCTCCGCGGCCTGGGCACTGGATGCCGCCGGCCACCGCGTGACGGTGGTCGAGCAGGATGCCATTCCCAATCCGCGCGGCGCCTCGGTGGATGACCACCGCCTGATCCGCCACGCCTATGGTGCCGCCACCGGCTACATGCGCATGGTGGACGAGGCCTACGCCGCCTGGGATGCCCTGTTCGAGGCCATCGGGGAGCGTCCCTATGCCGAGACAGGCGTTCTGGCCCTGGCCGGCGGCACGGCGCCCAACACGGACTGGTTCGCCGCCAGTCGCCGGGCACTCCGTGGCCACGCGCTCGTGCTTGAGGACCTGTCCCCGCAGGCTCTGGAGGCCCGCTTCCCCTGGCTCCGTGCCCAGGGGCTCACGGAAGGCTTCCACATGCCGCGGGGTGGCGTGCTTCTCGCGCGCCGCATCGTGGCCGGCCTCGCACGGCACCTCCGGTGCCGCGGCGCCACTTTTCTCCGGGGCCGCGCGACCGCCGTCGATCCCGCCCGTGCCCGCCTTCGCCTGTCCGACGGCACGATGACCGAGGCGGACCGCTTGGTGGTCGCCGCCGGTCCCTGGGCACCACGCCTGCTGCCTGGTCTCGCCGCCCGCGTCACCCCCTCCCGCCAGGTCGTCGTCTACCTTGAACCCCCGCCCGAACAGCGCGAGGCTTGGTCGAGGGCTCCCATGGTGCTGGACCTTTCGGCAAGCGGCGGCTTCTACGCCGTGCCTGCCGTGGCCGGCACGGGGCTCAAAATTGGCGACCACCGCTTCTCCTGCCGGGGCGATGCCGATGACCCCCGCGACGTGACGGCGGAGGAGCGCGACGCCATCCTCGCTCTCGCCCTGCCGCGGCTGCGCGACGGCGCCGCCTACCGCGTCACGGGGGCCCGCGCCTGCTATTACGACGTGGCGGAGGCCGAGCGCTTTGTCGTGGAACCGCTGTCGGACCGCTGCGTCGTGATGAGCGGCTTCTCCGGGCACGGCTTCAAGTTCGCCCCCGCCCTGGGCCGCGCCGTTGCCGCCGCGCTGGACGATCCCGCGCGCATGGCGGCTCTCCCCGCCTGGGCGGCGGGAGAATCCGCCAGGGCATGGGATGCCGCCGCATGATGCCCGCCGCCGAAGCCCTGGCCCTGGCCCTCACCCGCCTGCACGACCTGCCCGCGCTTTCCGCGCGCCTCGGCACCCCGCTTGAGGCCGGGGACATCGCTGCCATCCTGGAGGAAGCCGCCCGCTTCGCCGAGGAGCGCATCTCCCCCGGCCGCCTGGAGGCCGACCGCGCGGGCTGCGCCCTGGAGAACGGCGTCGTCCGCACGCCCGCGCATTATCGCCCCCTGCTGGAGGAATGGCGCGCCGCCGGCTGGCAGGGCATCGCCGCCCCGGAGGTGCATGGCGGCCAGGGCCTGCCCCACGCCCTGCAGACGGCGGTGTTCGAGCTGGCCACCTCGGCCGACATGGCCTTCGCGCTGATGCCCATGCTGAGCGCGGGCGCCATCGAGCTCCTGTGCCACCACGCCACCCCCGAGCAGGCCGGGCGCCTGCTGCCGCCGCTGGTCTCCGCCGCCTGGAACGGCACCATGTGCCTGACCGAGCCCCAGGCGGGCAGCGATCTTTCGGCGATCCGCACCCGCGCCGTGCCGGACGGGCAGGGGGGATACCGGATCACCGGCAGCAAGATCTATATCACCTGGGGCGAGAACGACCTGGCGGAGAACACCCTCCACCTCGTCCTCGCCCGCCTGCCGGAGGCCCCGCCGGGCTCGCGCGGCATTTCTCTCTTCGCCTGCCCGAAGGTTCTGCCCGACGGCCGCCGCAACGCCCTCCGCTGCGGCGGCATCGAGCGCAAGCCCGGCATCCACGCCTGCCCGACCTGCACCATGATCTTCGATGAGGCCGAGGCCGAGCTGGTCGGCGAGCCCCACCGGGGCCTGGCCGCCATGTTCTCCATGATGAACGCCGCCCGCCTCGCCGTGGGGGTGGAAGGGGTGGGGCAATGCGCCCGCGCCACCCTTCTGGCCGAGGCGTATGCCGCCGACCGCGTGCAGGGCGGCCGCCCCATCGCGGAGTACCCGGATGTGGCGCGCATGCTGTCCGAGATGCGCGCCGTGACGCAGGCCGCACGCCTTCTCTCGCTCGACGCCGCCATCTGCATCGACCGCGCCAGGGCCGGCGAGCCCGGCGCCGAAGCCCGCCTTGCCCTGCTGACGCCCATCGTGAAGGCCTGGTGCACCGATCGCGGGGTGGAGGTGGCGGGCATCGGCATCCAGGTCCATGGCGGCGCCGGCTATGTCGAGGATTCCGGCGCCGCCCAGATCTGGCGCGATGCCCGCATCGCGCCGATCTACGAGGGCACCAATGGCATCCAGGCCATGGACCTCCTGCTCCGCAAGCTGCCCCGGGCCCTGCCGGACTTCCTGGCCCTGGCGGAGGAAGCCGGCGCCGCCGATCCCGCCCTCCGCGCCCCGGCCGAAGCCCTGGCCCGCGCGGCCGAACGCCTTTCCACCGCCTCGCCCGATGAAGCGGGCGCCGCCGCCGCGCCCTTCCTGGATGCCGCCGGCTGGGTGCTCGGCGGAGCCTGGCTGGCCCGGGCCGCGGCGGCCGAGCCGGCGCTCGAGGCCGATGCCGGGTTCTTCCTCCGCCGCCTGCTTCCCCGGGCGGAAGCCCGCCTGGCCGAGGCGCTGGCGCCGGCATGAACGCGGCCCGCCCGCCCATCACGCCCGCACAAAGGCGGGCATTCCTGTGCCGCCGCACCCTTGCGCCTCCGCGATCCACGCAAACATCCTGGCAGTCCCTGCCCGCCGGAGTCCGATGAACGCCCTGAGCCGCCCCTCACTGCGACCTGAGCGGCCGCATGCCGTGATCATCGGGGCCGGGCCGGGCGGCCTCGCTTCGGCCATGCTCCTCGCCTCGCGCGGGCTGCGCGTGACGGTCCTGGAAAAGGATCGCGTGGTCGGCGGCCGTAGCCGCACGCTCGAAACGGAAGCTGGCTACCGGTTCGACCTCGGCCCCACCTTCTTCCTCTATCCCCGAATTCTCGGCGAGATCTTCGCGGAATGCGGCACCAAGCTGGAGGAGGAGGTGGAGCTGATCCGCCTCGACCCGCAATATCGCCTGGTCTTCGAGGCGGCGGCCGGCAACGTCACCGTCGACGCCACGCCCGACCTGGCCCGCATGGAGGCGCAGGTCGCCAAGATCGACCCGCGCGACGCCGCTGGCGTGCGCCCCTTCATGGAGGAGAACCGCCGCAAGCTCGCGGCCTTCCGCCCCGTGCTGGAGCGCGCCTTCACCAAGGCGACCGACCTGATGGCGCCGGACATGCTGCGCGCCCTGCCGCTGCTCAAGCCGGGCCGCTCGGTGGATGCCGACCTCCGCCGCCACTTCCGCGACCCGCGCACGCGCCTGGCCTTCTCCTTCCAGTCGAAATACCTGGGGATGAGCCCGTTCCGCTGCCCCAGCCTCTTCACCATCCTGTCCTTCCTCGAATACGAGCACGGCGTGTTCCACCCGCGCGGCGGCTGCGGCAGCGTGGCCACCGCCATGGCGCGCGTGGCCGCCGACCTCGGCGTCGAGTTCCGCCTGAACACCCCGGTGGACCGCATCACCTTCGATGGTGACCGCGCCACGGGAGTGGAGGCCGGCGGCGCGGTGATCCCCGCGGATTCGGTGGTGCTGAACGGCGACTTCGCCCATGCCATGCCGCGGCTGGTGCCGGACGCGATCCGCCGGAAGTGGTCGGACAAGCGGATCGGGCAGGCGCGCTATTCCTGCTCCACCTTCATGCTCTACCTCGGCGTGGAGGGCGAGCTGCCCGACCTCGCCCACCACTCGATCCTGCTGTCCGAGGAATACCAGCGGAACATCCAGGAGATCGAGGAGGGCATCGTGCCGCAAACGCCCTCCCTCTACCTCCACCATCCCAACGCCACCGACGCGACCATGGCCCCGCCCGGACATGCCAGCCTCTACGTCCTCGTTCCCGTGCCCAACCTGACGCATGGCCACGAGTGGACGGAGGCCGACACCGCCCGCTACCGCAAGCTCGCGCTCGACCGACTGCGCGGCCTGGGCGTGCCCGACATCGAATCCCGCATCCGCTACGAGCGCGTGGTGACGCCGCGCGACTGGCGCGACGAATATGCCGTGGGTTATGGCGCCACCTTCAATCTCGCGCATGATCTCCGCCAGATGCTGATGTTCAGGCCCGGCAACCGGTTCGGCGACACCAAGGGGCTCTACCTCGTGGGCGGCGGCACGCATCCGGGCTCCGGTCTGCCGGTGATCTATGAGGGCGCGCGGATCAGCGCCGACCTCCTGTTGCGCGACCTCGGCCGCGCACCCGTTTCCACGAGGATCTGAGCATGGCCAAGGTAGCCGTCATCGGTGGGGGTCTCGGCGGCCTCGCGGCGGCCTGCGTGGCGCAGGCGCGCGGCCATCAGGTAACCCTGTTCGACAAGAACGAGTGGCTGGGCGGCAAGGCCGCCGTGCTGAACCTCGAAGCCCCCGCGACGCCCGCGGGCCGCAACGGCGGCACCTTCCGCTTCGACATGGGCCCGACCATCCTCACCGTGCCCCGCGTGCTCCGCCGGATCTTCGCCGAGGCCGGGCGCGAGCAGGCGCGCGACCTGCCGCTGATCCGCCTCGACCCCCAGTGGCGCTGCTTCTTCGAGGACGGCACGCGGATCGACCTGTCCGAGAACGTCGATGCCATGGCGCGCGAGATGGAGAGCTTCGCCCCCGGCAACGGCGAGGGCTACCGCGCCTTCCAGCGCGAATCCGAGAACCTGCACCGCATCTCCGAGGGCTTCTTCTTCTGGAAGTCCGTGGAGGACCTGACGGACACGATCGACTTCAAGTCCAATATGCAGGCCAACACGCTGAAGGACGTGATGGCGCTGCGCATGGGCAAGACGGTGGCCAAGGTCATCCGCGGCCACGTGCCCGACGCCCGCCTCGCCCAGATGCTGGACCACTACACCCAGTATGTCGGCTCCTCCCCCTATCTCGCCCCTGCCGTCATCTGCGGCATCGGCGACATGCAGGCGAGCGAGGGCATCTGGTACCCCGTGGGCGGCACGCGCGCGGTGGCGGAAGGGCTGGCCAAGCTCGCCGAGCGCCTCGGCGCTGAGCTCCGCCCCTCCACCGAGGTCACCGGCCTCGACCTGCGCGACAACGGCACCCGCATCGCCGGCGTGGTCGCCAAGGGCGAGATCATCCCCTTCGATGCCGTGATCTCCAACATGGACGCCATCCGCACCTACAAGGAGCTGGTTGGCGGCAAGACCGGCAGGAAGTACGAGAAGAAGGGCTACAAGCCCGCCTGCTCCGGCGTGGTGCTCTATCTCGGCCTCAACAAGCGCTACGATCATCTCGGCCACCACGACTTCGTCTTCTCGCGCGATGCGGAGGAGGAGTTCGACGCCATCTACAAGAAGGGCATCCCCGCGCCCGATCCCACCGCCTACCTTGCCGCACCCTCGGGCACGGACCCCTCCGTCGCGCCCGATGGCGGCGAGGCGCTCTACGTCCTCGTGCACACCCCGCATCTCCGCCCCGGGCAGGACTGGTCGAAGATGCTGCCCGAATACCGGCAGGTGATCCTGGACAAGCTCAAGCGCACCGCGGGCATGGAGGACATCGAGGAGCGCATCGTCGTGGAGCGGGCGCTGACGCCGCAGGACATCCACGAGCGCTACAAGGTGCTGGACGGCGCCATCTACGGCCTGGCCTCCCACGGCGCCTTCCTGGGTGCCTTCAAGCCCGGCAACCGCTCCCGCCAGGTGAAGGGCCTCTACCTCGCCGGCGGCGCGGCCCATCCCGGGCCAGGCATGCCGATGGTGATGATGTCCGGCTGGATCGCGGCCGACGCGCTGGACCAGGACATGGGCGGGCGCGGCATGTCCCCCGAGGCCGAGCGCGCCGGCACGCGCGATGCCCTTCTGGCCCGCCAGATGGCGCCGGCGGCCGAATAGGATGGCCGAGCCGTCGCCCGTCACGCTCAGGGACGCGCGGCTCTTCGCCTTTTTCCACGTCGTCTTCTCGCGGCATTTCCGTCGGAGCATGGGCGCGCTGCGCGTGCCGCCCTGGGGCATTCCGCAGGAGCATCGCGGCCGCCCGCTGATCGTGCTGGCCAACCACCCGTCCTGGTGGGACGGCGTGGCCTTTATGCTGCTGGCCGCGCGCCTTTTCCCGTCCCGCCACGTCTTCATCCCCATGGCGGCGGAGGCCCTGCGCAAGTACCGCTTCATGCGCCGGCTCGGCGTTTTCGGGATCGAGCCCGGCGCGCGGGGCGCGGCCGCCTTTCTCCGAACCGCCACCGAAGTCCTGGTGGCGCCCCGCGCCATGCTCTGGATGAACGTTCCCGGCCGTTTCCAGGACGTGCGCGAGCGCCCCGTCGCCATCGTCCCCGGCGTGACCCGCCTGCCCGAGATCGCGCCCGGGGCCATCATCCTCCCGCTCGCCCTCGACTACGTCTTCTGGACCGAGAGCCGCCCCGAGATGCTCGCCGCCTTCGGCCCCCCGATGGAGGCCCGCGACCTCCTGGCGCTCGACCGCGACGCGCGGGAAGGGGCGCTGCGCGATGCCCTGACCGCCACCATGGACCGCCTGACCGCCGAAGCCCTGACCCGCGATGCCACCCGCTTCGATGTGGTGGCCGAGGGCGCGGAGGGCATGGGCGGCCTCTACGACCTGTGGCGCCGCGCCCGCGCCCTGGCCCGGGGCCGGCGCTTCGACCCCCGGCATGTGCGCGACGCAAAATCCGGGTAAACTCCCCCGCGTGACGCCAGAAGCAGCCGACAGGGGGGATGTGCCGTGATCGACATCCTCGCCCTCCTCATCGCCACCTTCCCCGCCAGCATGACGGCCGCCAACCTCGTCCTGCTTGGCCGGGCCGAGGGCACCCCCGCGCCCGGCACCCTCGTCTCCATCCTCGTCCCCGCCCGCGACGAAGCCGCGAACATCGCCGCCTGCCTGGACGCCGCGCTCGCCAGCGCGGGCGTCGCGATCGAGGTGCTGGTGATGGACGACGGCTCCACCGACGGCACCGCCGAGCAGGCCGCGGCCCGCGCGGCCGCCGACCCCCGCCTTCGCCTCCTCCGGGCTCCTCCGCTTCCCCCGGGCTGGACGGGCAAGGTCCACGCCTGCGCCCGCCTCGCCGAGGCGGCCCGCGGCACCCACCTCCTGTTCATCGACGCCGACGTGCGCCTGGCCCCGGACGCCGCCGCCCGCATGGCCGCCCATGCCCGTGCCAACAACCTCGCCCTCGTGTCCGGCGTCCCCCGCCAGCGCATGGGCACGGTGGGGGAGGGGGTCACGGTGCCCGCCATCAACCTGATGATGCTGGGCTACCTGCCCGGCGCTGGCCGCGCCTTCACGAACCACCCCGCCATGGCCGCCGCCTGCGGACAGCTCCTGATGGCCGAGCGCACCGCCTATGATGCCGTGGGCGGCCACGCCGCCTTCCGCCACCGCCTGCACGACGCCCTGGCCCTCTCGCGCAACCTCCGGGAAGCCGGGCACCGGACCGAGGTGGTGGACGGCAGCCGGCTCGCCGGTTGCCGGATGTATTCGGGCTTCGCCGAGGCCTGGGCCGGCTTCATCAAGAACGCCCGCGAGGGCATGGCCACGCCCGCCGGCCTGCCGGTCTGGACCGTTCTCCTGGCCGGGCCCCACCTCCTTCCCTGGCTGCTCCTTCCCAGCCCCTGGGCCATCGTTGCCCTGGCCCTCTCCCTCCTCACCCGCGCCGCCATCACCTTGCGCGTGCGCGAACCGCTCTGGACCATCCCCTTGCATCCCGTGACCGTCGCCGTGGCCCTCGCCATCCAATGGACCGCCCTGGTCCGCTCCGCCCTTGGCCGCCCCGCCGGCTGGAAAGGCAGGGCCTATCGGCCGGCGGACGGCACATGAGCGACGAGGCGATGACCGCGGGCGTCGCGGCGGGCGCCCCCACGCGCGGCCCGGATTCCGAGAACTTCCCCGTTGCCTCCCGCCTCCTGGCCCCGGCGGTGCGCGGCCGCGTGCTCGCCTTCTACCGGGTGGTCCGCCTGTCCGACGACATCGCGGATTCCCCCGACCTCGCCCCGGCCGAGAAGCTCCGCCGCCTGGACGCCATCGAGGCCGCGCTGGACGGCGCGCCCGGCGTGCCCGAGGCGGCGGCACTGCGCGCCAGCGGCGCGGGCGTGGACGAGGCCCGCGCCATGCTCACCGCCTTCCGCCGGGACTCCCGCAACGAGGGCTGCGAGGACTGGGACGCCCTGCTGGACTATTGCGCCCATTCGGCCGTCCCCGTCGGCCGCATCCTGCTCCGCCTCCATGGCGAGGGTGCCGGGCCCGTCCCCGCCGCCGATGCCCTCTGCACCGCGCTGCAGGTCCTCAACCACCTGCAGGACATGGGCGAGGACCGCGCGACGATTGGCCGCATCTATCTCCCTCGCGCATGGATGGACGAGGTCGGGGGCGAGGAGGCCGTCTTCACCGACCCCGCCCCCCGCCGCGCGCTCCTTGATGCCCTGCTGGACCGCTGCGAGGCCCTGCTCGACATCGCCTCCGCCCTTCCCGCCCGCCTCCGCAGCCGCCGCCTGGCGCTGGAATCCGCCACCACCATCGGCTGCGCCCGGCGCCTCCTCGCCCGCCTTCGCGCCGCCGACCCCATGGCCGGGCGCGTCGCGCTCAGCAAGGCGGACACCGTGGCCGCCCTGCTCGCCTCCCCCCGCCCGGCCTCGGACGCCGCCATCGTCCGCGCGGCCGTCGCCCGCGCCGGCTCCTCCTTCTCCCGCGGCATGGCCTCCCTGCGCGGGGAGCGCCGCCGGGCGCTCTACGCCGTCTATGCCTTCTGCCGCGCGGTGGACGACATCGCCGACGGCGCGGCCCCCTTCGCGGAGAAGCGCCGCTTCCTGGCGGACTGGCGCCGCAAGCTGGACGCGCCCGACTGCGCCCTTTCGCGCGAGCTCGCCTGGGCCCGTGCCCGCTTCGACCTGCCCCAGGCCGAATGCATCGCCATGATCGAGGGCATGGAAACCGACGCCGCCGCGCGGCTGCGCCTGCCCGACGAGGCCGCGCTGGAGCTCTACTGCCGCCGCGTCGCCGGCAGCGTCGGCGCCATGTCCGTGCGCATCTTCGGCGCGCCGGAGGCCGTGGAGTTCGGCCTCGCCCTTGGCCGCACGCTGCAACTCGTCAACATCCTGCGCGACATCGACGAGGACGCGGCGCGGAACCGCGTCTACATCCCCCTCTCCTGGCTCGGCCCCGACGCCGCGGCCGAGGAGCTGATCGCCCGCCCCGACCTGCACGAGGCCTGCCACCGCCTGCTCGGGCGTGCGGAGGCCGGCTTCGCCGCCGCCGAGGCCGAGCTGACCTCGGCCAATGCCGGGCCCCTCCGCCCGGCGCGCGTGATGATGTGGGCCTACCGCCGCATCCTGGACCGCCTGATCGCCCGCGGCTTCCACCCGCCGCGCCTCCGCCCGCGCCTGGGCACGGCCGAGCGCGCGCGGCTGGCGGCCATGGCGCTCGGCTGGGGCTAGGTGGTCAGGCGGCGTCCCGCAGCCCGGCCCGGATCGCGGCCAGCATCGCCTCCGGCCGCTCGGCGCCGGAGATGATCACTTGTTGCCCCAGGATCACCGCCGGCACGCCCCCCAGCCCACGCGCCCGGGCGGCGTCCTGCTTCACCTCGGCCGCCCATTCGTCCCCCGCCAGCATTGACGCCGTGCGGCCCGCCGGCAGCCCCGCCGTATCGCCGATCGCGGCCAGCACCGCGCTGTCCCCGATGTCCCGCCCTTCCGCGAAATAGGCGGAGAACACCGCCTCCGCCGCCGCGTCGGCCAGCGCCGCCCCGCCCTCCTCCATGGCGAGCCGGATCAGGCGGTGGCTGTTGAGCGAGTTGGGCGTCCGTTCGATGCGCTCGAAGTCGAAGCGCAGCCCGTCCTTCGCGCCCTCCGCCGCCAGCCGCGCGTCCAGTTCCCGCCCGCGCTCGATGCTGCCGAACTTCCGCGCGCGGTATTCCGCCCGGGGCATCCCGCCCGCGGGCATATCGGGGTTGAGCTGGAAGGGGTGCCACTGCCGCGCCAGCCGCAGGCCTTCCCCGGCCAGAACCGCCAGCGCCGCGTCCAGCCGCCGCTTGCCCACCCAGCACCAGGGGCAGACGGTGTCCACCACCACCAGCAGCGTTGCCTCGGCCGTCCTCGCCATCGCGCGTCTCCCTTGCCCTGTCGGGGCGATGCAACCATTTCTCATCCGGTCAGGCCACCGGAGCACGCGGCAGGGGCCTTCACCCGCTCGTGAACCGGCGACTGGCCCGGCTCAGGCGTTTCGGCCGCAGACAAGAACGTGGGTGACTATCGTGTTGCGTCAGGGATTTCTGCTCGCCGGGCTGCTGGCACTCGGCGGGTGCTGGGAAGACACCCCCAAGGGCCAATCCATCAATCCCCTGGCCGCGAACGCCCAGGGCGCCGGCGCGGCGGCTGGCAGCGCTCGCATCCGCGCCGCGGCGGAGGAGCGCGTGCGTGGCATCGCCCGTGAGCAGGACGGCCTCCGCTTCCGCGCGGTGGAGGTGCACCGCCAGGTGGCGCCGAACACCTATGCCGTTTGCGGGCAGGCCACTGTTTCCGGCGGCGCCATCTTCATTCCCTTCGTGTCCGTGGTGAAGACGGGCGGGGAGGCGCTGGAGGTGGAGCAGTTCGTCGGGCGCACCAACCTCGAGGCCACCCGCGTTTACGTGGAGCTGGTGAACCGCTGCTTCGATGGCGGCGGCCCGGCGATGCGCGCCGGAGGCGTGCCGGTCGGCCAGCCGACGCCGCCCCTGCCCATGGGCCTGCCGATCCTGGAACAGGTCGGCGAAGCGCCGCCGCCCGCGCCGGAGCTCGTCTCGGCCTCGGCCGCCCCGCGCCCCATGGCGGGCGGCACGCTGGTCATGCGCCAGAACGGCAACCTCCGCTCCACGCCCGGTGGCGGCGGCGGCGTGCTGCGGGTGGCGCGCCCGGGAAGCACGCTCACCATCTTCGGCACCGCCCCGGGTGGCTGGTATCAGGTCGGGGATACCGCGCCGGAGGGCTGGATCCACGGCAGCCTGGGATCCGTGCAGGGCAATACGCTGGCGGTTGCCCAGTAGGGCGCGCCGGCGCTCAGTCCACCTGCGCGCCAGAGCGCCGGACAATCTCCCCCCAGCGCGCCACATCCGCTTCGTGGATGCGCCGGAACGCCGCCGGCCCGGCATCGGCGGGCGGCGTGATGCCCTGGCTGTCCTTGAGCCACGTCACGAAATCCGGCTCCGAGATGATGCGCGCCACCTCCCGCGCCATGCGCTCCTGTATGGGGGAGGGAAGGTGCGGCGGCGCCAGCAACCCGTACCAGGTGCTGCTCTCGAAGCCCGGAAGCCCGCAGGCGTCCTCGACCGTGGGCACGTCCGGAAGGGGCGCGAGGCGCGTCCGCGTGGTCACGCCCAGGGCGCGTAGCTGGCCCTGCTGCACCGGCCCGATGCTCGGCCCACTCTGGTTGAAGAAGAAGGCCGATTCCCCCGACAGCAGGGAGATCATCGCCGGACCCTGCCCGCGATAGGGCACGTGCAGCACGTCGATCCCCGTGGCGGAGGCGAACTGCACGGCCGAGAGATGGGTGGAGGCCCCGTTGCCCGTGGAGGCATAGGCCAGCCCGCCCGGCCTCGCCTTGGCCGCCGCGATCAGGTCGCGGCAGGTCCGGATGTCCGGGGTGTGCTGCGGATTGACCAGCAGCACGTTGGGCACGTCGCCGAGGATGGCGACATGCGTCACGTCCTGCAGCGGATCGAAGGGCAGGGACTTGTAGAGCGTCGCGTTGATCGCGTGCGTGCCGGCCGTGGCCAGCAGGAAGGTGTAGCCGTCCGGCCGGGCGCGGGCGACGTATTCGGAGGCGATGTTGCCGCCGGCCCCCGTGCGGTTGTCCACCACCACGGGCACGCCGAGTGCGCGCGACAGCGGCTCCGCCAGCTTGCGCGCGTAGATGTCCACGCCCGAGCCGTTGGGAAAGCCGCCCATGATCGTGATGGGCCGGTGCGGCCAGGGCGCCTCCTGCGCCGCGGCTGGCAGGGCAAGGGCGGCGAGCGCCGCGAGGGCAAGCGCGGTTCGGCGGAGCATGGGCGGGGTCCTTTCCTTCGGTGCCAGGTCAGGCGAAGTCGCGCGGGCGGATGCCCGCGTGGAAGTAGGTGATCATCGCGTAGATGTCGTAGACCGGCCGCCCGGTGGCGCGCTGCACGGCCGCGGCATAGGGCGGCATGTTCGTGCATTCCAGCACGATGGCACCCACCTCCGGATGGCGCGCCACCAGGCGCTGCGCGGCCTCCACCACGTCCTGCTCCGCCAGGTCCACGTCCATGTCCTCCTTTTCCGCGCGGATCAGCACGCGGAAGAACTCGCGCCCGCTCTCGGTGCCCTCCATGGGGATGTCCGCCGGCACCCCCACCGCCGCCAGATGGGCCGGGCTCAGGCTGGAGCCGGACACGGTGACCAGCCCCACCCGCTGCCCCGGCGGCAGCAGCGCCTGCACCCAGGGCACCTGCATCAGGCTGCTGGTCGCCACGGGCACGCCGACCTCCGCCGCGATCTCCCGCTGGAACACGGACAGGAAGCCGCAATTGGTGGTGATGGCCTCCGCCCCCTGCGCCACGAGGTCCCGTGCCGCCTCCAGGAAGTCGGGCAGGAGGCCGCGTGCTCCCTGCAGCACCACCTTTTCCGGGCTCGCGCCCCGGACCACGCGGTAGAGCACGGGAAAGGACCAGGTGCCGCCATTGCCCATGTCCCCGTGGATGCGGGGAAAGCGCGCCTCCAGCATCAGGATGCCCAGCGGCGCGCCGTAGAGCGCGCGGCCGCCGCGCGCGACGCCGCGCCGGCGCGGGGGGGAGAGGGGGAGGGAGGTCATGGTCGCTGTCCGGCCCTTGAGGTGGGTATCCCGAGGAGCATAGGGCGGGCCAGCCCGCCTGTGGCACCTCCCGCGCCGGGATCCCCGCTGCGCCGGGCCCGATCTGCCCAGGATCGCGCCACTCCTGCCGCTGCCTGACCGCGAAGCGTGCGCCGGGCCGTTCCGGACCGCCCCTTCCCCTGGCACGCCGGTTGCGCTGGGCTGGGCGCTTTACGGAAGCCCCCGATGCCCGACTCCCAGGACACCCCCTTCGTCGCCGGCCTGTTCCACGTCGCCGTCAAGACCAGCGACCTCGCCGCCACCCTCGCCTTCTACAAGGGCGTGCTCGGCCTCGCGGAAGCGCACCGTCCCGATTTCGGCTATCCCGGCGCCTGGCTCTCGGTGCCGCTGCCGGGCGGCCAGGCGCTGCTGCACGTCTATGCCGGCGGGCCGGCGCTGGGCCCCGAGGGCGTGGCGCCTAGCGGCACCGCCGCCATCGACCACGTCTCGCTCGCCTGCCGCGGCTACCACGCCTTCATCGGCCGCTTCCGGGAGGCGGGGCTGGACTGGCGCGAGTTCCTCGTGCCCGGCACCACCCTCTGGCAGCTCTTCGTCTACGACCCCTCCGGCGTGCAACTCGAACTCACCTTCGACGGCGCCTCGGAAACCGGCGGATCGCCGGACATGTCGGACGGGCGGCGCTACGTCGCCGGCAGCAGCTTCTTCGATCCGCAAACCTATCCGAAGCTCCCGTGAAGGCACCCGCATGAACCCTTCGATGAACCGGCGCGCCCTGCTCGGCGCCGCCGCCGCCACGCCCTTCCTGGCCCGTGCGGCGGCGGCGGCCGATGCCGTGAGGATCGGCGTCTTCAACGTCTCATCCGCCCTGCCCTTCTACGTCGCGCGCGAGCGCGGCTTCTTCGCGGAAGCCGGCCTGGCGGTGGAGGCCGTGCCGCTCCAGGCCGCGCCGCTCATCGTGCAGGCCATGGTGTCCGGCGACCTCGACGGTGCCTCCAACCTCGTCACGCTGGAGGGCGCCAACATCAACGCCCGCCGCGCGAACACCGCCATCTACTTCGCCCTCAACGGCCAGAGCGACCGTTTCCGCATGGAGCAGTTCGTGGTCCGCCCCGGCTGGAACGCGACCACGATCCGCGACCTCAAGGGCGCGCGCATCCTGTCCGCCCCCGGCCCCGCCAACATGTCCGCCGCCCGTGCCGTTCTGTCCTCCGTCGGCCTTCAGGAAGGCCGCGACTACACCCTCTCGGAGCAGCAGATGGGCGTGCATGTCGGCGCGCTCGCCGCCGGCACCTTCGATGCCGCCTACACGCTGGAACCCCAGGCCACCATCGCCGAGCGCCAGGGCGCCGCGCGGCGCCTGGAGGCGGGCGTGATCGCCACCCACCTGATCGGCCGCCCCGATGCCCAGGCCTGGGCCGCCGGCGCCGCCTTCACCGGCAAGTTCCTGGATGCCAGACCCGAGGTCGCCGCCCGCTTCGCCGGCGCCTGGGCCAAGGCCTGCGCCACCATCCGCACCGACGCCTCCGTGCGCGACCTGCTGGTGCCCTTCATGCAGACCTCCGCCGAACTCGCGCCCACCGTCCCGCTCGTGAACTTCGCGATGGTGCGCGACATGGCCCCGCAGGAGATCGCCGACTTCCAGAAGTTCGTGGACCTCGCCGTCGCCCAGGGGGTGGTGCGGAGCGCGATCGACGTGAAGTCCTTCCTGCGCCCGCTGTGACGCCCATCACCCCCCGGGAGGCCGCGGTCACCGTCCGCGGCCTTTCCAAGTCCTTCCGCGGCCAGCCCGTCCATGCCGGGCTGGACCTCGACCTGAGGCGCGGCGACATCCTGTCGGTCTTCGGCCCCAACGGCTGCGGCAAGTCCACGCTGATCAACATGATGGCCGGGCTGCTGGAGGCGGATGCCGGCAGCGTCCTGTTTGACGGCCGCACCGTGCGCGAGGCCCGCATCGGCTATGTCTTCCAGAACTACCGCGAGGCCCTGCTGCCCTGGAAGCGCGCCGCCGACAACATCCGCTACCCGCTGCGCCTGCTGCGCCAGCCCCGCGCCCAGGTGGAGCGGCGCCTTCAGGCCCTGGTCGCCGCCTTCGACGTGCGCTTCGACCTCAACCGCTATCCCTACGAGCTTTCGGGCGGCCAGCAGCAGCTCGTCTCGGTCATGCGGGCGCTGGCGGTGGAGCCGGAGGTGCTGTTCCTCGACGAACCTTTCTCGGCGCTGGACTACGAGACCACCCTCTCGCTCCGCGAACTCCTCGGCCGCGTGCTGAAGGAGAACCGCATCACCGCCATGCTCGTCTCCCACGACCTCGAGGAATCCATCGCCCTGTCGGACCGCGTGCTGATGCTGACCCGCAGGCCATCCCGCATCGTGGACGACGTGCCCGTGCCGCTGGCCTGGCCGCGCGACGCCGCGACGCTGTCCTCGCCGGACTTCGTGGCCATCAAGCGCCGCTGCCTGGATGTCTTCACCGCCTCCGTCCGTGCCAGGCCGGAGGCCGCGTGATGCGCGCGCTGGTCCCCCCGGTTCTGGGCGCCCTCGGCTTCATCGCCTTCTGGCAGGCGGCGGTGCTGCTGCGCGTGGCGGATCCCGTGCTGCTGCCATCGCCGGCCGAGACGGCGCGCGACACCTGGGCGGCACTGGCCACGGGCACGCTGGCCCATGATCTCGGCCGCACCGTCTGGCGCACCCTGCTCTCCTTTGCCATCGCCTCGGCCATCGGCGTGC
Organism: Muricoccus vinaceus; assembly: GCF_042433125.1. Lineage (NCBI taxonomy): Bacteria > Pseudomonadati > Pseudomonadota > Alphaproteobacteria > Acetobacterales > Roseomonadaceae > Muricoccus > Muricoccus vinaceus. The sequence goes on from NZ_JBHLVZ010000010.1 coordinate 36,194, forward strand.
CGCTCGGCGTGGCCCTCGGCGCGCAGGAGCGCCTCTACCGCGCGGTGGAGTTCGTGGTGGACTTCTTCCGTTCCACCCCCGCCTCCGCCCTCTTTCCGCTGTTCCTGGTGCTGTTCGGCACGGGTGAGGCGACCAAGATCGCGGTGGCCGCCTTCGGCGCGGCCCTCGTCATCCTGTTCAACGCCGCCTATGGGGTCATGAACGCCCGCCGCACCCGCGTCCTGGCCGCGCGCGTCATGGGCGCGGGTTCCGCCCGCATCCTGGTGGACGTGCTGGTCTGGGAGGCACTGCCGCAGATCCTGGTCGGCATGCGCCAGGGCGTCTCCCTGGCGCTGGTGATCGTGGTGGTGGCGGAGATGTTCATCGGCTCCACCGACGGCCTCGGCCAGCGCGTCATCAACGCGCAGATGCTGTTCGAGAGCGGGCTGATGTACGGCGCCATCTTCGTGGCCGGCGCGCTGGGCTACGTGCTGAACCTGCTTTTCCTTCTGATGGAGAAGCGCTTCGTCCACTGGTCCGGGAAGTAGCCCGCCGACCGTTCCGCCTGCCCGTGCCAAACCCCCGACGCTTCGAGCCGTTTTCCCGGACGGAAGGGGGGGCGCCATGCGCCACCCCCGATGCCTTCTGCCGAAAGGGAACCGGACATGGCCGATGCAACGCACCGCAGGGTCGCCATCCTCGCGACCGACGGGGTCGAGCGGGTGGAGCTGACCGAGCCGCTGAAGGCCCTGAAGGCCGCTGGCGCCGATGTTGCCGTGGTGTCGCTGAAGGCGGGCGAGATCCAGACCATGGATCAGGACGTGAACCCCGCCGAGAAGATCGCGGTGGACCTGGAGGTGGCCGACGCCCATGCCACGGCCTTCGACGCCCTGGTCCTGCCGGGCGGCACCACCAACCCCGACAAGCTTCGCCTGGACGAGACGGCCGTCGCCTTTGTCCGCGCCTTCGCCGAGGCCGGAAAGCCCATCGCGGCGATCTGCCACGGCCCCTGGACGCTGATCGAGGCCGGGGTGGTGAAGGGGCGGCGCATGACCTCCTACCCCTCGCTCAAGACCGACCTCCGCAATGCCGGAGCCACCTGGGTGGACGAGACCTGCGTGGTGGACGGCAACTTCGTCACCTCGCGGAACCCGAAGGACCTGCCCGCCTTCTGCGAGAAGATGGTGGAGGCCGTGTCGCGCACGCCGCGGCGGGTGGCGGCCTGATCGGCCGGAGCCTTGCCCGGAAGGCGCGGCCCCTCACTCCCCGCCGGGAGGGGGGGTGCGCCGGCGCTTGCTGGAAAACACGCTCAGAAGCTCGAGCCGCTGGAGCACCACCAGCACGAGCACGACGACGACGAAAATGACAAGCCCGATCAGGGGTGACTCGATCATCCTGCTCCGCCTTCTTCAGTCCGCGCGGCCGATGCGCCGCGCGGCGGTGCGCGCTCCTTCATCAACGCGCGCGCACCCCGAAGTTGCGGGTCCTCAGCCCCGCCCGTGGCAGTGCTTGTACTTCTTGCCCGAACCGCAGGGGCAGGGCGCGTTGCGGGGCGTGCGGTCCCAGGTGGCGGGATCGTTGGGGTCCACCCCCTCGGCCACCCGGGGCGCCGTCACCGGGGCCGCGGCGCCGTACTCGCCGGCCACCGCGTCGTAGCCCAGCAGCGGGTCGCCCGAATCGGGCGCCGGGTGGCGCGCGTCCATCACGGAGATCGGCTCCGGGCTCGGCAGGGGCGCGCCGGTGGGGATGTCCACCTGCATCAGCCAGCGCGTGGTTTCCTCCCGCATCTCCGCCAGCATGGCGTTGAACAGGTTGAAGGCCTCGCTCTTGTACTCGTTCAACGGGTCGCGCTGGCCATAGGCGCGCAGCCCGATGCCCTGGCGCAGATGGTCCAGGGAGAGCAGGTGGTCCTTCCAGACCTTGTCGAAGACCATCAGCAGGATGGACTTCTCCACCTCGCGCATCCGCTCGATGCCGATATTCGCCGAGCGCGCCGCATAGGTGGTGTCGGCGGCCTCGTGCAGGCGCTCGCGGATCTGGGTCTCGTCGATCCCCTCCTCGCGGCCCCAGTCCGCCAGCGGCAGGTCCAGGCCCAGCACGTCCAGCGCGCGGGTCTGGAGCACGTCCATCTTCCACTGCTCAGGGTACGCGTTCTCGGGAATGGCGGCGGCGACCATGTCGTCGATCACCTCGCGCCGCATCTCGGCCACGGTTTCCTGCACGTCGGCGGCCTGCATGAAGGACTTGCGCTGGGCATAGACCTCCTTGCGCTGGTCGTTCATGACGTCGTCGTACTTCAGCAGGTTCTTGCGCGTGTCGAAGTTCCGCGCCTCGACCTTCTTCTGCGCCTTCTCCAGCGCCTTGTTGATCCAGGGGTGGACGATCGCCTCCCCCTCCTTCAGGCCGAGCTTCTGCAGCATCCCGCCCATGCGGTCCGACCCGAAGATCCGCATCAGGTCGTCTTCCAGGCTCAGGAAGAAGCGGGACGCGCCCGGGTCGCCCTGGCGGCCGGAGCGGCCGCGAAGCTGGTTGTCGATGCGGCGGCTCTCGTGCCGCTCGGTGCCGATCACGAAGAGCCCGCCGGCGGCCTTCACCTTGGCGGCGCTTTCCTCCACCTCGCGGCGGATCTCGGCCAGGCGCGCCTCGAACTCGGGGCCCGCGGGCTCGCCCGCGAAGCTCGCCCGCGCCAGCATCTCGGCATTGCCACCGAGCTTGATGTCGGTTCCGCGCCCGGCCATGTTCGTCGCGATCGTCACCGCGCCCGGGCGGCCGGCCTGGGAGATGATGGCCGCTTCCTGCTCGTGGTAGCGGGCGTTCAGCACCTGGTGCGGCACGCCCTTCTTCTGCAGCAGGGACGAGATCAGCTCGGACTTCTCGATGCTGGTGGTGCCCACCAGGCAGGGCTGGCCGCGCTCGCGCGCCTCGGCGATCAGCCCGGCCACCGCCTCGTACTTCTCGATGGCGGTGCGGTAGACCTCGTCGTCGGAATCGGCGCGCGACACCGGCAGGTTGGTGGGGATCTCCACCACCTCCAGCTTGTAGATCTCGGCGAACTCGTCGGCCTCGGTGGCCGCGGTGCCGGTCATGCCCGCCAGCTTGGGGTAGAGGCGGAAGTAGTTCTGGAAGGTGATCGAGGCCAGCGTCTGGTTCTCGGGCTGGACCGTCACGCCCTCCTTGGCCTCGAGTGCCTGGTGCAGCCCGTCGGAATAGCGGCGGCCTTCCATCATGCGGCCGGTGAACTCGTCGATGATGACGATCTTGTCCTGCCGCTCGATGTAGTCGACGTCGCGCGCGAACAGCGTGTGGGCGCGCAGCGACTGGTTCACGTGATGGACGACCGTGACGTTCTGGAAGTCGTACAGATCGCCTTCCTCCAGCAACCCGACCTCGGCCAGGGCCGCGGTCACCACCTCGTTGCCCGCCTCCGTGAGGGAGACTGTCTTGTTCTTCTCGTCCTTGTCGTAGTTGGCCGGGTCCTTGGCGATCTCCGCCACCACCACGTTCACGCGGTTGTAGAGGTCCGAGGTGTCGTCGGTGGGCCCCGAGATGATCAGCGGCGTCCGCGCCTCATCGACCAGGATGCTGTCCACCTCGTCCACGATGGCATAGGCGAAGGGGCGCTGGACCATCTCGCCCAGCGAGTACTTCATGTTGTCGCGTAGGTAGTCGAAGCCGAACTCGTTGTTGGTGCCGTAGGTGATGTCGCAGGCATAGGCCTCGCGCCGCTGCGGGTCGCTCTTGCCGTAGACGATGGTGTCGGTGGTCAGGCCCAGCCAGGTGTAGAGCCGCCCCATCTCCTCCGCGTCGCGGGAGGCGAGGTAGTCGTTCACGGTGACGACGTGGACGCCCTTGCCCGTCAGGCCGTTGAGGTAGCAGGGCAGGGTGGCGACCAGGGTCTTGCCCTCGCCGGTCTTCATCTCGGCGATGCGGCCCTCGTGCAGCACCATGCCGCCGATCAGCTGCACGTCGAAGTGCCGCATGCCCAGCACGCGCTTGCTGGCCTCGCGGCACACCGCGAAGGCCTCGGGCAGCAGGCTGTCCAGCGTCTCGCCCTTGGCGATGCGCTCGCGGAACTCGGGGGTCTTGGCCTTGAGCGCGTCGTCGGAGAGGGCGGCGATGGCCGGCTCCAGCGCGTTGATGGCGGGCACCCGCGCCCGGTACGCCTTGAGCGCGCGGTCGTTCGAGGTGCCAAGGATGGCGCGGGCGAGGCGGGCGAACATCGGGTCGGGCAGTCTCCGGGGCAGGGCTGGGGCATCGCCTGGGGGCCGCCACCGGGAGGACCGCGGCGCGGCCGGCAGGAGGGGGGCCTCACAGGGCCCTGCGTGCAGGGGGAGAGATAGGGAAGGGGGGGCGGCGGGTCAACGAATGCCGTGGAATGGCGGCGCCGAGGGGCGATACGGCGCCCGCCCGTGATCCCCGGCCCACAGCCCGCCCGCCTTTCCTCGGGGGAGGGGGCTGCCACGGGGCCGCCTTGTGAGGGCGCCCCCCCTCCGCCATGTTGCGAACCCCTCCGCCAAGGCTTTCCCCATGCGCCGCCTGCTTCTTTCGACCGCCCTCCTCCCGGCCTGCCTGTTCTCCGGCCTGGTCCTCGCCCAGACCCCGGCCCCGGCGGCCGCGCCCCCGCCACCAGCCAGCGCACCGGCCGCCGCCAATCCCCAGCCCGCCGATCCCGTGGTGGCGCGGGTGGAGGGCCAGGAGATCCGGCTTTCCGACGTGCGGGACGCCGCCGCCGAGCTGCCGGACGAGCTGAAGAACGCGCCCTCCGCCATGATCTTCCCGCTGATCCTGGACCAGCTCGTGGCCCAGAAGGCCCTGGTGGCCCGGGCCCGGGCCGAGGGGCTGGAGCGCGACCCCGACGTGCGGCGCCGCGTCGCCCGCGCCACCGAGCAGGAGCTCCAGCAGGCCCTTCTCCGCCGCGAGGTCGCTCCGGCGATCACCGAACAGGCGCTTCGCGCCCGCTACGACCGCGAATCGGCCAACCGCCAAGGCGAGGAGGAGATCCACGCCCGCCACATCCTGGTGCCCACCGAGGCAGCGGCGAAGGAGGCCCTGGAGGAGGTGCGCCGCCCTGGCGCCGACTTCGCCGAGGTGGCCAAGCGCCGCTCGACCGGCCCCGGCTCCGAGCAGGGGGGCGACCTCGGCTTCTTCAAGAAATCCGACATGATCCCCGAATTCGCCAACGCCGCCTTCGCCCTCCAGCCCGGCCAGATCAGCCCGGCGCCGGTGCAGACCGCCTTCGGCTGGCACGTCATCAAGGTGGAGGAGCGCCGCACGGCGCCCGCCGCCTCCTTCGAGGACAGCCAGGAGGCGCTGCGCCAGGCGGCCTTCGAGGAAACGGTGAACGGCGCCGTGGAGCGCATCCGCAACGCCGCCCGGGTGGAGCGCTTCAACATGGACGGTTCCCCCATCCGCGCGCCTGGCCTCATGGAGGGCGCGACTCCGCCCGCCGCTCCCGCACCGGCTCAGCGGCGCTGAGGGCGAGATGGCCATGGACATCCCCGTTTCCCCCCTCCGGGTGGACCTGCCGCCCCTTCCGGCGCTGAAGGGCGTGCGGCTGGGCACCGCCGCCGCCGGCCTTCGCTACAAGGGCCGTCCGGACGTGATGATGATGGAGTTCGCCCCTGGCACCACGGTCGCGGGCGTCTTCACCAGCAACAAGTGCCCGGGCGCCCCGGTGGACTGGTGCCGCGCGGCGCTGAAGGGCGAGGCCGCCCGCGCGCTGGTGGTGAATGCCGGCAACGCCAACGTCTTCACGGGCCGCGCGGGCGTGGTGGCCTGCGAGGCCACCGCCGCGGCCGCCGCCTCGCTGGCGTGTTGCGAGCCCTCCGAGGTGTTCCTGGCCAGCACGGGCGTGATCGGCCAGGTGCTGCCGCACGAGAAGCTGGCCGGCGCCCTGCCCCCGCTGCACGCCTCCCTGAAGGAAACGGGCTGGGCCGATGCCGCGCGCGGCATCATGACCACCGACACCTTTCCCAAGGCATCCGCCCGCACGGCCACGATCCATGGCACCAAGGTGACGATTCTCGGCATCGCCAAGGGCAGCGGCATGGTGGCGCCGGACATGGCGACCATGCTGGCCTTTGTCGCGACCGACGCCGCCATTCCGGCCGCCGCCCTGCAGTCGGCGCTCCGGCGCGGGGTGGAGACGAGCTTCAACCGCACCACGGTGGACAGCGACACCTCCACCTCGGACACCGTGCTGCTCTTCGCCACGGGGCAGGCCGCGCACGACCGCGTCTCGGCCTTCCCGGGCGAGGCGCTGGACGACTTCCAGGCGCAGCTCGACGCCGTGCTGCTCGACCTCGCGCTCCAGGTGGTGCGGGACGGGGAGGGGGCGCAGAAGCTGGTGAAGGTGACGGTGCGCGGCGCCGTGTCCGACAGCTCGGCCAAGCGCGTGGCGATGGCCATCGCCAACTCGCCCCTGGTGAAGACTGCCATCGCGGGCGAGGACGCGAACTGGGGCCGCATCGTCATGGCGGTTGGCAAGGCCGGGGAACCGGCGGACCGGGACCGGCTTTCCGTTGCCGTGGGCGGCACCTGGATGGCGCGCGATGGCGGCGTGGTCGAGGGCTACGACGAGGCCCCGGTGGTCGAGCACATGAAGGGCCGGGAGATCGACGTCGAGGTCGACCTCAACCTGGGCCGTGGCGAGTCCACCGTTTGGACCTGCGACCTGACCCATGGCTACATCGACATCAACGGCGCCTACAGGTCCTGAACCCATGGCCAAGCCCAGCCGCGTCCTGCTCGGCCTGCTCGGCCATCCCATCTCCCACTCCGCGGCGCCCGCGATGATGGAGGCGGCCGGGGCCGCGACCGGGCTCGATGTCCGCTACCACCTGATCGACGTGGCGGGGGCGGCGCCGGATGTCATCGGGCGCATCCTGGACGGCGTGCGGCTCATCGGCTTCGCGGGGATCAACGTCACCTTTCCCTACAAGCAGACCGTCATCCCCTTCCTCGACGCACTGGACCCCGGCGCGGCGCAGGTCGGCGCGGTGAACCTCGTCACGGTGCGGGACGGCAGGCTGACGGGCCACAACACCGATGCCACCGGCTTTCTTTCGGGGCTGCTGGGTACCGTGGGGAATGCCGTGCAGGCGGGCCCCGCCGTGCTGGTCGGGGCCGGGGGTGCCGGACGCGCCATCGCCTGGTCGCTGGCGCGGGCCGGCGTGCCGGAGGTGCGGGTGGTGGACCAGGACCCCTCCCGCGCCGCTTCCCTGGCCACCGAGGCCTCCGGTTGGGGTGGCGGACGCTTCCTGCCTGCCGAGGGAATCGCCGCGGCCATGGCGGGCGCTTCGGGGGTGGTGAACGCCTCTCCCGCCGGGATGCTGCCCGACACCTCCAGCCCGGTAAATCCGGCGCTGCTGCGCGGTTCCATGTGGGTGGCCGACGCCGTCTACCATCCACCGGTGACGCCGCTGCTGGCCGCCGCGCGGGCGCTGGGCTGCGCCATCATGTCCGGGCGAGCCATGTCCGTCGGGCAGGCGGAGGATGGCTTCCTTCTTTTCACCGGGAAGCCCGCGCCGGAGGGCGTGATTGGCGCTGCCTTTGACGCGCATGTGAGGTAAAGCGCGCGTGAACCGTGAGGGGGTGCCCGCGGCACCTCGAGGGGAGAGAAACAATGATCACCAAGCGGAGCCTCGGCTTGGCCGCCATCGGCCTGACCGCCGCCCGAAGCGCCTCTGCCCAGGGAATTGCCCAAACCGGCGAGTGGCCGCAGCGCCAGGTCACGCTGGTCGTGCCCTGGGCACCCGGCGGCTCCACGGACACGCTGGCACGCGTGCTCGCGCAGCGCGTCTCGGCCGATGCCGGCCGGCCCGTCGTGGTGGACAACCGGCCGGGCGCCTCCGGCACGGTCGGCCACAACACGGTCTCCCGCGCGCAGCCCGACGGGTACACGCTGCTGCTGGGCACCAACTCCACCTATGCGATGGCGCCCTTCCTGCTGAACTCCATTCCCTATGACAATGATCGCGGCTTCACGCCCATCGGGCTGCTGGCCACCAACGCGCAGTATTTCTGCGTGCATCCCTCGGTCCGCGCGAACAACATCGCGGAGCTGATCGCGCTGGCCAAGGCACAGCCCGGCAAGATCAGCTACTCCTCCTCCGGTGCTGGATCCTCCGCGCATCTGGCGGTGGAACTGCTGAATGCCGAGGCCGGGATTGAGATGCTGCACGTGCCGTATCGCGGCGGCGCGCCCGCGCTGCAGGCCTTGATCGCGAACGAGGTCCAGCTTTCGGCGGTTGATGCCGTTTCGGCGCTGCAGCCGATGCGGGCGCAGGCGGTGCGCGCGATCGCGGTTTCCTCCGCCCAGCCCGACCCGGCGGCACCGGAGGTCCAGCCCGTCGCCACGGCCGTGCCGGGCTACGAGTGCTCCACCGACTTCTCCCTGTTCGCGCCGCCGGGCATGGCTCCCGCGCTGCAATCCCGCATTCAGGCGGCCTTCGCGCGCGCGCTGGAGAGCGCGGAGGTGAAGGAGAAGCTGGCGACCCTGGCGATCCGTCCGGTGGGCGGCAGGCCTGAGGAGTTCCCGGCCTATCAGAAGCGCGAAATGGAGAAGTGGGGCGGAATCATCCGGGCGCGGAACATCAAGCCGGACTGAGGGGCGGCTTCCTCACCGTCATGCCTGCCTTCCGGACGGCGGGAATCCTCGCCATCGGTGTTTGTGTCCCTTTGATCGCTACGTCCGGGCGGCGGTGTTGAAGGGATGACCGCCCCGGCGCGCAGGCCGGGGCGGTCATCGGGCCGGCTCAGGCCAGCACGCGGCCGCGCAGGGCGGCGTGGTCGCGGCTGCCGCGGCGCGCGCCGATCACCGCCACGACGAGGCCGAGCAGCATCGTCAGGAAGATGGAGAACGAGGCCACCGAGGCGCCCTTGGCCGCCGCGTCCGCCGCCTCCCGGGCGCGCTGCGCGGCCTGCTGCAGGGCCTGCTGGACCTGCTGCTCGGCCTGGGCCACGCGCTGCTGCGCCTCCTGCGGGCTGATGTTGTACTCGGCGGCCACCACGGCGTTCAGCCGCTCGCGGTCGCCGCCAGACAGGTTGCCGTCGGCCACCCGTCGGCCCGCCAGCGTGGCGATCTCGGCCTTGCGCTGGTCCGAGGTCATGGCGGCGGGGGCGTTGCCGGTGCCGGCGAGCGCGCTCTGCACCCGGTCGATCACGCCCTGCGCCGCCGACTGGGCCGCGCCGGTGCTGGTGCGGTTGGCCACCTGCTCGCCGGCGGCGGAGGCCACCGAGCCCGCGCCGCGCGCGATGCCGCCGAGAGCGCCCGTCACGCCGCTGGCCGCGGTGGAAGCCACGCCGGCCACCAGGTTGCCCAGCAGCACCGCGGAGATCAGGAACGAGGCCGCCCACATGGCCATGCCGTGCAGGGTCGCGTCTGTGTTGCTGGCGGTGCCGGACAGGCGGGCCGCCGCATAGCCGCCCACGACCAGGCCGATCAGGTTGGAGACGAGAAGCCACAGGCCCGCGCCGATGCCGAAGCTGGAGGCGTCGGGGGTGTCGCGCGCGGTGGCGTCCACGAGGGTCGCGCCAACCGCGGCGCCGAGGACGTTGAGCATCAGGCCGATAGCCAGGGCCATGATGGCGCCGGCGAAGACCGCACCCCAGGAGATGCGGGGCAGTGGGGAAACGGCCGCGGGGGCCGGGCCGGGGTAGGTGGAGGACATCGGTTTTGTCTTTCAGGCCGCGTGCGGCCTCGGGTGATGAAACGGCCGGGCTTGGTGCCGGGCCGCGGAAGGGCTTGGACGGGCGGGCCTGTCGTCCGGTGCGGCCGCCAAGGCTGTTCTTCATGCCGACGGCGGCGTTCTGGACCTTGCCCCCGGCCGGCATGGCCGGGATGACGGACCTGCAACAAGGCGGCGGCGCGGCGGTTGCGGCGGTGCGGGGGGCGGGCCGGTTCAGGCGCACCATGCCGCTGGTGCGATCTGCACCTTGGAGAGAGCGCTCAGCCCTTGTCGGCGCCGATGCCCCGCTCCCGCGCCCAGACCACGAGCTGGGTGCGGGAACCGACCCCGAGCCTGCGGTACAATCCGTTGACGTGGTTGCGGACGGTGGTCCGGCTCAGGCCGAGGCGCCCGGCGATCGCCGTGTCGTCGAGCCCGCGCGAGACAAGGTCCAGTACCTCCCGCGCCCGGGCCGGCAGGGCGGACAGGCTCGGGCCAGCCTCGGCGGGCCCTTCCCCGGGGGCAGGGTGCGACAGGCGGTCCAGCACGGCGGAGGTGATGGTGCCGGCATCGGTCATCACCGCCGCCACGGCGGCGGCGACCTCGGCCCTGGCCCGTGCCCGTTCGGGCGCGCGGGGAGCCACCAGCAGCAGGCAGGATCGCCCGGCCAGCTCCACCGCCGCGGCGGACACCGCGCAGGCGAGCGGCGCGCCGCCCCGCACGTGGAGAAGGGCGTCCTCGTCGCTCAGCCGCCCTTCGCGGCGGAACCGCGCGACCAGGGCTTGCGAGGCCCCCGCATCGGCCCAGAGGGGCAGTTCCGCGGCGGTGCGGCCGAGCACGTCTGCCTCACCCCGGTTGGTGCCCCGGCAGAAGGCTTCGTTCGCCAGCAGGATGCGGAAGTCGTCGGTGGTGGCCATGAGCGCCGGCACCGGCAGGGCGCGGAAGGCGAGGGCGAAGCGCTCCTCGCTCTGGCGCAGCGCCTTCTCGGCGCTGCGGCGGCCATCGAGGTCGGCAAAGGTGAAGAGCATGCAGGCGGTGCTGCCGATCTCGATGGGCTGGCCCGCCAGCACGACGCACTTCTCGCGCCCGTCGGGCAGCTGGAGCGTCGCCTCCATCTGCGGGATGGTGCGGCCCTCGCTCAGGCGCTCCACCGCCAGTTCGCGCCGCGCCGCGCCATCGAGCACGTCCACGTCATAGGCGGAGCGGCCGACCACCTGGTCCTCCCGGTAGCCGGTCATCTCCAGGAAGCCGCGGTTGACGCGGACGTGGCGCAGGTCCGAGAGGCGGAGGATCAGGGCGGGGGCCGGGTTGGCGTTGAAGGCGCGCTCGAAGCGTTCCTCGGCGTCGTACCGCTCGGTCTCGTCGCGCAGGATCAGCACGCGCAGGTCGGGCAGCCCCGCCTCGTCGGCCAGCACCAGGCTGCGGATCCGGTGCGTCCAGCGGGGGTCCGGCTCGCCCGCGGGGGCGACCTCGACCACCACCTCGTCGAAGGCCTCGCCGGCCATGACGCGCTCCAGCGGGTACTCGCCCTCGGGCAGGCGGTGGCGGTTGCGATAGCGCAGGTCGAAGCGCTCGCGGTAGCCGGCGGCGGTGCCGCCCAGTCCGGCGATCCCGGCGACCCCGTGCATGGCCAGGGCGGGCTCGTTGGCCCAGACGATGCGCTGGTCGGCGGCGATCAGGATCACGCCGTCGCTGACGCCGCCCACAATGGAGCGCAGTTGCTGGGTGTCGGCATGGGCGGGCGGCGTGGACGGGTCCATGGCGGCAACAACGGGGAAGCGGAAGGCGGGTTGATGCGCCGGCATCATCCGGTTGGTGCATTGGTCTGGCTCAGGGACCGGAACCTTTCCGCCTTTCCGTCCGTTGGTGCAGGGCGGCCCGGACCGGGCGGCCTGAGGACATACAGGAGAAAGCGACGATGGATGAGGATCGGGTCGGCGGCATCGTCGACAAGGCGGCCGGCAACGTGAAGTCGGCGGCCGGTAATCTGACCGGCGACACCAAGCTGCAGGCCGAGGGGACGGCCGACAAGGCGACCGGCGCCGTCCGGAACGCCGTTGGCGGCGCCAAGGACGCGGTTCGCGACCTGGCCGACGACGTTTCGGAGAAGGCTTCCGATCTGGGGCAGCGGGCCAGCCGTGCCGTGGAAGAGGGGGCCGGTCCTGTTCTGGACCAGGTCGGGCGCAAGGCCGGCGAGTACAGCCGCGAGGCACGGGCGGCGGTGACGGCGGGGGCGGAGGGCGCCTCCAACGTGGTGCGCGGCTACCCGCTGGCGACGGTGGGCGTCGTGGCGCTGCTGGCCTTCTTCCTGGGCCGGTTCAGCTCGCCGGAGCCGCGGCCCTGGTACCGCCGCGACTGGCTCTGACGCTGCGGAAGGCCTGACGGCAGGCAAGCCGGAAGGGGTGGCCGCGGTGGCGGCCACCCTTTTTTGCATGGAGTTACGCCGCCGCGTCTGGCCTGAGCCGCCGGATGGGCTAGTCGGCGGCGCGGATGTTCAGGCGGCGCACCAGCTCGGTCCAGCGCTCGCGCTCCGTGCGGGCGGCCGTGGCCAGGGCGGCGCCGTCGCCCCGGCGGGGATCGACGCCCAGGGACAGGAGGCGGGCGCGAAGCTCGGCATCGCCCATGGCGTCCTCGGCGGCGGCGGTGATGCGGGCGGCGAGAGGGGCGGGCAGCTTGGCCGGGCCGAAGATGCCGAACCATGTTTCGGACACCAGGCCGGGCAGGCCGGCCGCCTCGGCGGTGGGCACGCCGGGGGCGAGGGGCGTTTCGGCGGCGGAGGTGACGGCCAGGGCGCGCACGGTGTCGGCCTGGATGTGGGTGGCGGCCGTGGCCGGCACGTCCAGCAGCACATGGACATCGCCGCGCCGCAGCTCGGCATAGACGGCGCCGGTGCCGCGATAGGGCACGTGGACCATGCCGAGATCGGCCAGGCTGTCCAGCAGGGCGCCGTTCAGGTGCGGCGTGGTCGCGACGCCGGAGGAGCCGTAGTTCACCTGGCCGCGCCGGGCCTTCGCCCAGGCGAGAAAGCCGCGCAGGTCCGTGACGGGAACGGTGGTGGAGACCAGCACGAGCGAGGGCGAGGCGCCGATGAGGGCGAGCGGGGTGAAGTCGCGCTCCACGTCGTAGGGCAGGTTGGCGCCGGTGGCGGGCGCGGTGGAGTGGATGGAGGAGGTGGCGAGGAGAAGCGTCAGGCCGTCCGGGGCGGCGCGGACCACCACTTCGGCGGCCGGAACGCCGCCTGCGCCGGGGCGGTTCTCGATCACGACGGTGGCGCCGAGGCGCTGGCCGAGGAGGGGCGCGAAGAGGCGCGACACGGCATCCGTCGCCCCGCCGGCCGGGAAGGGCACGATGAGGCGCACCGGGCGCGCGGATTGGGCGAGGGCGGGGCGTGCGAGGGGGGACAGGGCTGCGAGGGCGAGAAGGGGACGGCGGTTCATGGGTGCGAGGGTCCTTCAGGCCCGGAGCCAGCGGCGCAGGCGGGCGGGGGCCTCGGCCATGTCGGGTTCCGGTCCGCAATAGCTGAAGCGCAGGAAGTGGTTGCCGCGCCCGGGGTCGAAGTCCACGCCGGGGGTGGCGGCGATGCCGGCCTCGGCCAGCATGCGGGCGCAGAAGGCGGGGCTGTCGTTGGTCAGGGCGGACACGTCGGCCCAGATGTAGAAGGCGCCGTCCGCCTGGGCGATGCGGTCGAAGCCGGCTTCGGGCAGGGCGGCGAGGAGCAGGTCGCGCGAGCGGCGGTAGGCGGCGCGGTTCGCCTCCAGCTCGTCGGTGCAGTCGAAGGCGGCCTCGGCGGCGACCTGGGCGACGTGGGGGGCGGAGATGAACATGTTCTGCGCCAGGCGCTCCACCGGGCGGATCAGGTCCTCGGGCAGCACGAGCCAGCCGATGCGCCAGCCGGTCATGGAGAAGTACTTGGAGAAGCTGTTCACCACGATCGTGCTGGAGGAATGCGCGGCGGCGGTGGCTTCGGGCACGTCGTAGGAAAGCCCGTGGTAGATCTCGTCCGAGATCAGGCGGACGCCGTTGGCGTGGCACCAGCGGGCGACCGCGGCGAGTTCGGCGGGTTCCAGCATGGTGCCGGCGGGGTTGCAGGGGCTGGCGACGATCAGCCCGGCGGGGCGGGGGTCGAGGGCTTCCAGCATGGCGACCGTCGGCTGGAAGCGGGTTTCGGCGCCGCAGGGCAGGAGCTGGGGCACCATGCCGAGCGCGGTGAGAATGTTGGCGTAAGGGGGATAGTAGGGGGCGGCCATGGCCACGCGGTCCCCCGCGTCGAAGGCCGCCAGGAAGGCCAGCGGGAAGGCCCCGGAGGCGCCGACGGTGACGGCGATGCGCGACGCCTCCACCGACGCGCCGTAGTGGCTGGCGTACCGGCCGGCGATCCGGGTGCGCAGCGAGGGCAGGCCGAAGGCCTCGGTGTAGCCGAGCGAGTGGCCGGATTGCAGGGCGCGGATGGCGGCCTCGGCGGCGCCGCGCGGGGCGCCGGTGCCGGGCTGGCCGACCTCCATGCGGAGGATGCCGGGTTCGCCCGGGCGCAGGGCCGCGGCGCGGGCGTTGGCGGCCGCGATCACGTCCATCACCAGGAAGGCTGGCGCGTTGGCCCCCCGTCCGGTCTTGAGCAACTCAGTCGTTCCCGGTGGCCAGGCCGAGGCCGCGGGGATCGGCCACCGCCGAGCAGCCGGCGGCGGTGACGGTGCCCTGGCAGGTGACGGCGACGCCGCGGCCGGGCTCGGGGATGGCCGCCACCGCCTGAGCCAGGGAGGCGCGGCGCGCGAGGTGCAGCCCGGCCGGGCCGCCGGCCGCGGCCGGGGCGGCGCCCTGGCCGGAGCCGGCGCCGGCATAGCGCATGGCCTTCACGCTGAGGTTGGCGAGCAGGATGGCGCCGAGGGGCGGCGCCTGCACGCTGCCGAGGTTGGGCGCGGCGGCGAGCAGGAAGCCCATGCCCGGCACCATGCGGCCGGTGCCGAAAAGGTTGTTCAGGGTGAAGGCGCAGGCGACCGCCCCGCCGTCGCGATCCTGCACCACCAGGGCGGTGCTGGCGCCGGGGTTGCCGCCCGCGAGCGGCAGGGGCTGGCCGGCGGCCGCGGCGCGGAAGGCGGCCATGGTCGCGCCGCCATCCACCGAGGCGGGGAGCACGGCCAGGGTGTCGTCGCGCAGGCGTTCCTGCTGGGCCGGCACGGCCTGGGGAATGGCGGCGCGCAGCTCGGGCACGGTCAGGAAGCCGCCGGCGGCGGCGCTGCCTTCCGCCACGCGGCGGGCAAGGCCGCCCTGGTGGAAGTCGCCCACCCCGGCCGTGCGGAGCTGGCCCAGGGTGGTGGCGAGGTCGGGCTGGCGGAACGGGTCGCCCTCGCCGATCGCGGCGCCGCCCTGGCCCGTGAAGGCGGCGCGGGAGACGGGATCGGCCAGCAGCGGGCCGGACACGGCCGCGAGGTCGGCGGCGAGGGCGCGGGAGACGGGGGTGCCGAAGCGGGCGAGCTGCTCGGCGGGGGCGATGGTGCTCTCGAAGGGCAGGCGCCCCTGGCGGGCGTGCAGGGCGAAGAGGCCGCGCGCCATCAGGGGCACGGCGGCCGGGCGGTCGGCGCCCCGGGGCACGGCGCTGCGCTCGCCGGGCTGGAAGAGGAAGGCCTCCACCTCGTTGCGGCGGGGATCGTAGCCGAGGCAGGCGCCGCCGCCGCCGAGGCCGGCGCGCGAGGGGAGCGTGACGGAGAGCGCGAAGCCGGCCGCCGCCGCCGCATCGGCCGCCGAGCCGCCGGCCGAGAGCACGTCGCGCGCGACCAGGGCGGCGCGCGGTTCCTCGGCGGCCACGTTGCCCAGGAAGCCCCTGACATAGCCCTGCTGGCCCGGCTGGGCGGAAGGCCCGCCGGTGATGGCGTTGCTCACCCGGTCCACCGTGGAGCAGCCGGCCAGGAGGGCGGCGAGGGCGACCACCCCGGCCGCGTTGCGGAGGGGGGCGCCCGTGCGAAAGCGGCTCTTGCCTGCCATGTGGTCCCGGACCGTCCCTGCCGTGCATGTCATGGGGGGTGTTCCTGGCACCGGGCCTGCCCGTGGCGCAAGGGGGCGGGGGTGCGATCCTTTCGCGGCGCGGATGGAAAGAGGGACGGCCGCGGGCGCGGCCGGGCGGACCGTGGCCTCCGGGGTGGGGCGTGGTAGGCTCGGCACGTGAACAGGCCGCCATCCGGTCGGGTTATGAAGGCAGTGCAGCCATGAAGCGCATCGTGATGACCGGGCTGGCCCTGGCCCTGGGCTGGACCGCAGCCTTGGCGCAGGAGGCCGCACCGGGCTTCTCCCCCCGCCAGCGGGAGGAGATCGTCTCCATCCTGCGCGAGGCGCTGCGGTCGGACCCCTCCATCCTGCGGGAAGCGATCGGCGCCATGCAGGATGCGCAGCGGAGCGAGCAGGAGAACGCCCGCCGCGCGGCGCTCGCCGCCAGCCGCGACGCGCTGTTCAACGATGCGCGCGACCCCATCAAGGGCAACCCGCGCGGCGACGTGACCATCGTGGAGTTCTTCGACGCGCGCTGCACCTACTGCAAGGCGCTGCACCCGACCATGCAGGCACTTCTTCAGCAGGACCGCAACATCCGGGTGGTGATGAAGGACCTGCCGATCCTGGGGCCGAACAGCGTGCTCGCCAGCCGCGCGCTGCTCGCCGCGCAGCGCCAGGGCAAGTACGAGCCGCTCTATGACGCGCTGCTGCGGCTGCGGGTGGAGCCGACGGAGGCGGTGCTGCAGGCCGAGGCGCAGCGCGCCGGGCTGGACTGGGCGCGGCTGCGGCGGGACATGGACGACCCCGCGATCCAGGCGCGGCTGCAGGGCAACATCGAGTTGGCCCAGCGGCTGCAGCTCGAGGGGACGCCGGCGCTGATCATCGGCGACACCACCGTGCCCGGCGCGGTGGAGCTGCCTGAGCTGGAGCGGCTGGTCGCGGAGGCGCGGCGCCGTGGCTGAGGCGCCGGAGCACGCCCCCGAGCACGCCCCCGAGCACGCCAAGGAGGAGGGGCGCGGGCTGGCGACCGACTTCTCGCGGACCATGTCCTATGGCGGGTACCTGGACCTCGACACGCTGCTTTCCGCGCAGCGGCCTCTGTCGGACAAGCACGACGAGCTGCTGTTCATCGTCATCCACCATGTGCAGGAACTCTGGATGAAGCTGATCATCCGGGAGCTGGAGGTGGCGACGGCCTGCGTGCGGGAGGGGGACCTGCGGCCGGCCTTCAAGGGGCTGGCGCGGGTGTCGCGCATCCAGCGGCAGCTGGTGGAGGCCTGGGACGTGCTCTCCACCATGACGCCCGCGGACTACCTGGCGTTCCGCGACGTGCTCGGGCAGTCTTCGGGCTTCCAGTCCTGGCAGTACCGGCTGATGGAGATCCTGCTGGGGGCGCGGGACGAGTTCATGCTGAAGCCGCACGCGCATGACGAGGCGCTGACGGCGCGGCTGCGGGCGGCCTTCGAGGCGCCCTCGCTGTACCAGGAGGCGCTGCGGCTGGTGGCGCGGCGGGGCGTGCCCGTGCCGGCGGCGGTGCTGGAGCGGGACCCGGCGCTGCGGCACGAGGAGAACGAGGGCGTGGTGGAGGCCTGGGCCACGGTTTACCGCAACAGCACGGACTACTTCGACCTCTACGAGCTGGCGGAGGAGCTGGTGGACCTGGAGGACGCCTTCCAGCAGTGGCGCTTCCGGCACGTGACCACGGTGGAGCGGATCATCGGGATGCGGACGGGCACGGGGGGCTCGGCGGGGGTGGCCTATCTCAGGCGCGCGCTGGAGCGGCGCTTCTTTCCGGAGCTGTGGACGGTGCGTGGGCGGCTCTAGCGGCGCGGCGCGCGGGCGGGGATGATGCGGGGATGAAGGTCCTCGTTCTCGGCGCTGGCGTCACGGGTCTTGCTGCCGCGTATCTTCTGGCGCGCGATGGCCATGCGGTGACGGTGCTGGAGCGCCGCCGGGGCGTGGCGCTGGAAAGCAGCCACGCCAACGGGGGGCAGCTTTCCTATTCCTATGTGGCGCCGCTGGCAGGGCCGGGGGTGATCGGCAAGCTGCCGGGCTGGCTGCTGGACCGCGACAGCCCCGTGCGCTTCCGCCCGCGGCTCGACCCCGCGCAATGGGCCTGGGGCGCGCGGTTCCTGGCGGCCTGCAACGCGGGGGCGGCGGACCGGACCACGCGGCGGCTGCTGCGGCTTTCCTTTCTTTCGCGCGACCTGACGCGGGCGGCGATCGGGGACGAGGGGATCGACTGCGCCTTCCGGCACGCGGGCAAGCTGGTGGTTTACTCGGATCAGGCGGGGTTCGACGCCGCGCGGCGGCTGGTGGACTACCAGCGCAGCCTGGGCAGCGAGCAGGAGGCGCTGTCGCGCCAGCAATGCCTGATGGCCGAGCCCTCCCTGGCCGGGATCGCGCACCGGCTTTGCGGGGGCATCCTGACGCGGGGCGAGGACGCGGCGGAGTGCCGGCTTTTCTGCGCGGGGCTGGAGGCGGCCATGCGCGGGGGGAACCTGGCGGTGGATTTCCGCTTCGGCACGGAGGTGCGGCAGATCCTGGCGGTGGGCGGGCGCGTGGTGGGCGTGCTGACCGACCAGGGGGTGGAGGAGGCGGGCGCCGTGGTGCTGGCCATGGGGGCCGGCAGCGCGCGGCTGCTGGCGCCGCTGGGAATCCGGGTGCCGCTGTATCCGCTGAAGGGCTACAGCCTGACGCTTCCCATCGCCTCCGACGACGCGGCGCCGCGGATCAGCGTGACGGATTTCGCGCGCAAGGTTGTTTATGCCCGGCTGGGCCAGGACCTGCGGGTGGCGGGGATGGCGGACCTGGTGGGGCACGACACGCGCTTCGACCTTTCGCGGCTGGAGCTTCTGGTGCGCCAGGCGCGCAAAGCCTTTCCGGAGGCGGCGGACTGGACGGTGCTGCGGCCCTGGGCGGGGCTGCGACCGGCGACCCCTTCCGCGCTGCCGATCCTCGGGCCCGCGCCGGGGCTGGCCAATCTGCACCTGAACATCGGGCACGGGGCGCTGGGCTTCACCCTGGCCATGGGTTCGGCACGCGTGGTGGCCGATCTGCTCGCGGGGCGTGCAGCACCCATTCCGCTGGACGGTTTCGCGGCCTGAACGGCCTTGCGCGCGGAGGCGCCGCCGTCAGGATGCGGGGCAACCGGAACAGGGACAGGACACCCATGCGATTCGCACCGCTGCTTGGCGCGCTCGGCGCCGTGCTGCTCGCCTTCGGCGGGCCGGCGCATGCCCAGGCACCCGCGGCGCCGCCCGCCGTTGCACGGGGCGCAACGCCGGTCTTCGACGGGGTGAAGCAGCGCGACTACATCCGCTGCGGGGTGTCCCAGGGCACGCCGGGATTCTCCACGCCCAACAGCCAGGGCGGCTGGTCCGGCTTTGACGTGGAGTTCTGCCGGGCGCTCGCGGCTGCCGTGCTGGGGGACGCCAACAAGGTGCGCTACCAGCCCTATTCCGCGCAGCAGCGCTTCACGGCGCTGCAATCGGGCGAGATCGACGTGCTGTCGCGCAACACCACCTGGACCTTCCAGCGCGACATCCAGCTCGGCCTCGAATTCGTCGGCATCGCCTTCTATGACGGCGCGGGATTCCTGGCGCGGAAGTCGCCGGGGCTGGAGCGGTCGGTGCAGCTCGATGGTGCCTCGGTCTGCGTGCAGACGGGGTCCACCAACGAGCTGATCGTCGCGGACTTCGCGCGCGCCAACAACATCCGGCTGAACCCGCTGGTGTTCCAGAACCTGGAGCAGATCTTCGACGCGCTGTTCTCCGGTCGCTGCGACGCCATGAACTGGGACCGCGCGGCGCTGGCGGGCACGCGGCTGCGGGCGCCCAATCCCGACGAGTTCGTGCTGCTGCCGGAGGTGCTGAGCAAGGAGCCCTATTCGCCCGTGGTGGCGCAGGGCGACCAGCGCTGGCTGGAGATCGTGCGCTGGACGCTGTTCGCGCTGATCGAGGCGGAGGAGCAGGGCGTGACGAGCGCCAACGTGGCGGAGCGGCTGCGCAGCAATGATCCCAACACCCAGCGCCTCCTGGGGGTGACCGGCAACTTCGGCGGCATGATGGGCCTGAGCGACCGCTGGGCCTATGAGGCAATCCGCCAGGTGGGCAATTATGGCGAGATCTTCGCGCGCACGCTGACGCCCATCGGGATCGACCGCAGCGTGAACCGGCTGTGGAGCCAGGGCGGGCTGATCTACGCGCCCGCGATGCGCTGAGGAGGACGCCGCCGGATCAGGCGAGGCGCCTCATCCGGGCCAGCGCCTCGTCCACCGCCTCGGCGGTCTGGTAGGGGCCGAAACCGAAGCGAAGGCGCCGGCCGCGGCGGTCGGTGATGATCCGGGCGGCTTCCAGGCGGGATTGCCAGCCCTCCGCGTCGTCGATGTCGAAGGCCAGGAAGTTCCCGCGCTGCGGCTCCTCCAGCGGCACGGCGAGGGCGGCGGGGTCCAGGCCGGTGCCTGACAGGCCCGCGCAGAAGCGGGCCTGCAGGGCGTGGGCGTGGGCGTGGATGGCGGGCACGGTCAGGCCGGTTTCCTCCACCCAGCGCATCGCGGCCGCGAAGCGGTAAAGGCCGGAGGGGTCGAAGGTGGCGCCCAGGAAGCGGCGGGCGTCCTCGGCATAGGCCACGCGGCTATCGCTGGCGGCGAGCGCGCCAAAGGCGGCGTACCAGCCCGTGTCGCGCGGGCGGGGCAGCCATCCCGGCGGGCAGTGCAGGAAGCAGCAGCCTTCCCCGGCCATGGCGTATTTGTAGCCGCCCGACGTGTAGAAGGCGCGGTGCCCGATGCGCGAGAGGTCCACGGGCCGGGCCATGAAGGCATGGTAGCCGTCGATCACCAGCACGGCCTCACCGGCGGCCTCCGCCAGGGCTTCCAGGCCGGCGAGGGCATAGCCCGAGTGAAAGAACACCTCGCTGACCCAGATGAGGTCGAAGCCGGCGCGCGCGGCCTCGACGAGGCGTGCCGCGCATTCGCCGCCGGGATCGGAGGGGATGCGGGTGACGGCGATCAGCCCGTCCTCCTCCAGCCGCGCGGCCTGGCGGGAGAAGGAATGGAACTCGCCGTCGGTGGTCAGCACGCGGGGCGGGCGGCCTGTGGGCATCGCGCTCAGGATGCGGCGAACGAACTCGTGGGTGTTGGGGGCGAAGGCGATCGTGGTGGGGTCGGGCAGGTTCAGGTGGTGTGCCGCGCCGGTCTGGCAGGCGGCGAGCACGGGGCCGAGCACCTCCCCCCACTTCGCGTCCTGCAGGCGGGCGGCGTCATCCCAGGCTTGCATCTGCGCGGCACGGGTCGCGTCCGGCCAGGGGTGGTGGCTGTGCGCCGCGAAGTGCAGCCGCTCCGGCTCGGCCTGCAGGAAGCGGGAGAAATGCGCGCGCAGGTCCAGCATCGGATCACCCCGGGGCCGGCCGGATTGCCGCCGTGCCGCCAGCGTATAGAGTGGGCGCGGGAGACCGGGAATGGCACGACGCCGTCAGTCAACCGGCGCGCCTCGCCCCTGGCCGGGAAAGTCCGGGATGGCGGAATGCCGCGCCGCATCGTGATCGGGGAGGCGCCAGGCTTTCCGGTGCGGGTGCCCGTGCCGGATCTCGCCGGCCTGACCACCGGCAATGTCGGCATTCCCGGCGTATGGCGGATCGCATCCGGCGAGCCGGGACCACAGGCCGTCATCGTTTCCCTGACACATGGCAACGAGTTCGCGGGCGCCACCGTGCTGGCGCGCTGGCTCCGGGCGGGGCTGCGGCCGGCGCGGGGAACGCTGACCCTGGTTTTCGCCAACCTCGAGGCCTTTGCCCGCTTCGACCCGGCCGATCCCACCCTGTCGCGCTACGTGGATGAGGACCTGAACCGGGTCTGGAGCGCGCGCCACCTGGACGGGCCGCGCGACAGCCTGGAGCTTCGCCGGGCGCGGGAGCTGCGGCCGGTGGTGGAGGCGGCCGACGCCTTGCTGGACCTGCATTCCATGCTCTGGCCCTCCGACCCGCTGATCCTGACCGGAGCCTCGCCGGGGGCGCTGGCGCTGGCGCAGGCGATCGGCGTGCCGGCAACCGTGGTGGCGGATGCCGGCCATCCCGAGGGGCCGCGCATGATCGACCACGCGCCGTTCACCGAACCCGGCGCCCGGCGCGTGGCGATGCTGGCCGAGGCCGGGCTGCACTGGGAGCCGGAAACGGAGGCGGTGGCCGAAGCCTGCGCGGGCGGGCTTCTCCGCGCGCTCGGCATGGCGCCGGCCGCGCCCGCGCGCTGCGGGCAGGCTGCGGTGTGGCGGGTGACGCGGGCCATCACCGCCGCGTCCCGCCAATTCGCCTTCACGGACCTGTTCCGTGGCGGCGAGGTGATCCCCCACGCCGGCACGCTGATCGCGCGCGACGGGGAGGCGGAGGTGCGCACGCCGCATGACGACTGCATGCTGGTGATGCCGAGCCCGCGAGTGATGCGCGGGCATGTGGCGGTGCGGCTCGCGCAAAGGGCGGGGCCGCGGTAGCGCCGCTCAGGCGGGCGCGGGCTCGCCCTCCACGGGCTCCTTGCCGTCGGCGCGGATCAGGGCCGCGATCTCGGCCGCGGCGGCATCGAGCGCGGCCTCGTCCGTGCCCTTGGCAACCAGGGCCACGCCGTTCCCGCCCTCGCGGTAATAGGGGTAGGAGCCGATGTCGAGCTGGGGGAAGCGGGCCTGCACGGCCGTCAGCGCCTCGGCGATCGTGCCTTCCAGCAGGCCGGTGGCGTGAACCGCGCGCGACTTCACGGGGGTGCCGCCCTGGAGGCCGGGCGCCACCACCTCGAACATGGAGCGCATGATGCGGGGCACGCCGGCCATGACGTGGACATTGCCCATCGCGAAGCCGGGCGCGGAGGTTTCCGAGCACAGGATGGGGATGGCGCCGCGCGGCAGGGTGGCCATGCGGAGCCGCGCCGCGTTCATCGTGACGGGCGGCGTGCGGCGGGCGTAGTCGGCCTCCATGATGGCGCGGGAGGGCTCGTGCACCTCCCACGGCACGCCGAAGGCGCGGGCGACGCATTCGCTGGTGATGTCGTCATGCGTCGGGCCGATGCCGCCGGTGGTGAAGACATAGGTGAAGCGGGCGCGGATCTCGTTCACCGTGCCGATGATGGTGTCCGGCACGTCCGGGATGACGCGGACCTCGCGCAAGGGGATACCGAGCTCGCCGAGGCGGGTGGCGATGAACTTCAGGTTCGCGTCCTGGGTGCGGCCGGAGAGCACCTCGTTGCCGATGATGATCAGGGCGGCGGTGGGCTGGGTCATCTGGCGGCTCTCTCGGACAGTGGATGCAAGGTCGCGTGCCCGGGCGCGGCGTCAAGCCCGCGAGGCGGCCCGCCGGGACGCCTCAGAGGAAGTCCCGAAGCAGGGCCACCAGCGGCTTGTCCGCCGGGGGCATGGCGTAGTCGCCGAGCTTCGCGGGCCGCACCCAGGCCAGGGCCTGGCCTTCCCGGCCCTCGGGCGTGCCGTTCCACCGGCGGCAGAGATAGAGCGGCATCAGCAGGTGGCGCCCTTCCAGCGGGTGGGAGGCGAAGGCGAAGGGGGCGAGGCAGGCGGTGGAGACGTCGATGCCCAGTTCCTCCCTGAGCTCGCGGATCAGGGCTTCCTCGGGGGTTTCGCCGGGGCCGACCTTGCCGCCGGGGAATTCCCAGAGGCCGGCCATCGGCTTGCCTTCCGGTCGGCGGGCGAGGAGCACGCGGCCATCGGAGTCGATCAGGCCGCAGGCGACCACCAGCAGGAGGTTCGCGCCCGGCGCGGCCTGCGGCGCGGCCGGGTCGGCGGCGGTGCGCGCCGGCACCTCTGGCCCGGCGGAAAGGTCTTCCCGCCCCGCGCGGAAGCGACGCACGGGCAGACGGGCATTGCGGGCGGTGAAGTCCTGCTCCGCCCAGCCGTCCTCCTGGAAGCCGATGCGGGCCAGAACGGCGGCGGAGCGCGTGTTCTCCTCCAGCACGGAGGCGTGGATCACGTCGAGGTCGAGGTTCGCCAGCGCCCAGCGGGTCAGGCGGCCCGCGGCGCGGGGGCCGATCCCCTGGCCCCAGTGCCGCCGCGCCACCCAGTAGCCCAGCTCGGCGTGGCGCGGCCGGTCCCGCGCGGTGGTGAGGCCGACGCAGCCCACCAGGGCCTCCCCGCGGAGGATGGCGAGGTGCCAGGCGGTGCCGGCCTCGATCTGCGCGCGGGTGGAGGCGATCCAGTCGTCCGCCAGCGCGCGCGAATAGGGAAAGGGGACGCGCGCCAGCATGCGCGCCACCTCCCAGTCGTTGACCAGCCGGTGGAGGTCCGCCGCGTCCTCCGCGCGAAGCGCACGGAGGGTCAGGTCCTCCACCGGGAGGGGCGCGAAGATCGCGTCGCTCATCTCGGTCCTTCCGGCGCCCGCCGGGCGCGGGGGCGCCGCCTCAGCGGCGCCACCAGCCCTTCTTCGCCGGCGCGGCGGCGGCCTCCTCGGTGCCGAGGACCACGGGCCGCACGACGGTGCCGGCAACCGGCTCCGCGCGCTCCGCCTCGGACTCCACCTGTGCCTCCGCAGGCGCTTCCACCGATGCTTCCATCGGTGCTTCCACTGGCAGGGGCGCCGGCTCGAGGGTGGCCTCGGCCGGGACCTCCGCCACGGGCTCGGCGGGCGGCGGCGCCTCGGCCATGGCCGGGGAGGCGGAGGGCGGCTCGGACGCGATGGGGATTTCGCGCGGGCTGCGGGGGGCGGCTGCCTCCTCCACGGCGTCGAGCGTGTCCATCAGCGCGTCGTAGGTGCCGCCGAAGGGATCGGCGGGGGTCGGGCCGGTATAGCGCGGGGCGGGGGCCACGGCCGGTGCCTCGGGGGCCTCGGCGCGGGGGGCCTCCTCCTCGCGGCGGCGGCGGCCTCCGCGGCGCCCGCGGCGGCGGCGGGCGTCGCCCTCGGGGTCGGGGCGCTCATCCGTGGCCGGGGCGTCCTCGGGCGGCTGGGCGACGGCCTCGGGCTCCTCGGCCGCCTCCTCGGGCAGGGAGTCATCCTCTCCGGAGACTTCCTCGGCACCGTTCTCCTCGCCGCCGGGCCCGGCGGCGGCACCGTCCTCGCGGCGGCCCCCGCGGCGGCGGCGGCGGCGGCGGCGGGCGCGCTCGCCATTGGCCTCTCCCTCGGCCGCCGGGGCCTCGGCGGTGGACTCGGCGATCGCGGGGGCCTCCTCCTGCTCCTCGGGGGAGAGGATCTCCTCCTCCGCCTCGTCGTCGCCGCCACCGGCCAGGATCACCGGCTCGGGCGCGTAGTCCATCCGCAGGGCGGGCACGGCGCTGGGCGGCGCGGCCATGGTCTGCGGGCGGGTGCGCTCGATGCGGTTCTGGGCGGCGGCCAGGGTCGCGTCGGGCTCGAAGATCACGCACATGGCGTGGCGCTGCTCCACCGCCGTCAGGCGCTCGCGCTTGCGGTTGAGGATGTGCATGGCGACCGCCGGCGAGCAGTGCACCACGATCTCGGCGGCGCGGCGGCGGGCGCCCTCCTCCTCGATGGCGCGGAGCACGTGCAGCGCCGCGCTCTCGTCGGAGCGGACGATGCCCAGGCCCTGGCAGTGCGGGCAGGTGACGAAGGAGTGCTCGGTGAGCGAGGGGCGGAGCCGCTGGCGCGACATCTCCAGCAGGCCGAAGTGGGAGATGCGGCCGACCTGGATGCGGGCGCGGTCGTGCTGCAGCGCCTCCTTCATGCGCCGCTCGACCATCGCGTCGTTGCGGTTGCTCTCCATGTCGATGAAGTCGATGACGATCAGCCCGGCCAGGTCCCGGAGGCGGAGCTGGCGCGCGATCTCGTCGGCGGCCTCGAGGTTGGTGCGGAGCGCGGTGTCCTCGATGTGGCGGTCGCGCGTGG
Organism: Muricoccus vinaceus; assembly: GCF_042433125.1. Classification (NCBI taxonomy): domain Bacteria; kingdom Pseudomonadati; phylum Pseudomonadota; class Alphaproteobacteria; order Acetobacterales; family Roseomonadaceae; genus Muricoccus; species Muricoccus vinaceus. The sequence continues at coordinate 61,642 of NZ_JBHLVZ010000010.1, forward strand.
CGCGGCCGGAGTTCACGTCGATGGAAACCAGGGCCTCGGTCTGGTTGATGACGATGTAGCCGCCCGAGCGGAGCTGCACGGTGGGCGACATCATGGCGTCGAGCTGCTGCTCCACGCCGGCGCGGGCGAAGAGCGGCATGCCGGGGTCGCGGTAGAGCTTAATCTTGCGCTCGTTCTGCGGCATCAGCATGCGCGTGAAGTCGCGCGCCTGGCGGAAGGCCTCCTCGCCCTCGATCTGGATCTCCTCGATCTCGCGCGCGAAGTTGTCGCGGATGGAACGCTTGAGGAGGTCGGCCTCCTCATACACCAGGGCGGGGGCGGTGGAGGACAGGGTGCGCGTGCGGATGTCGTCCCACAGGCGCAGCAGGTACTCGCAGTCGCGCCGGATCTCGGGCTTGGGGCGCTGGGCGCCGGCGGTGCGGACGATGATGCCCATGCCGCGGGGCAGGCCGACCTCGTCGATCACCTCGCGCAGGCGCTTGCGGTCGGCGGCCGAGGAGATCTTGCGGGACACGCCGCCGCCCTTGGGCGAGTTCGGCATGAGCACGGAGAAGCGGCCGGGGAGGGAGATGTAGGAGGTGAGGGCGGCGCCCTTGTTGCCGCGCTCCTCCTTGACGACCTGGACGAGGATGACCTGCCGGCGGCGGATCACCTCCTGGATCTTGTAGTGGCGGAGGAACTTCGAGGGGATGCGGCGCTCGCGGCGCTCCTCGTCCGTGCCCTCGCGGTCCTCGCGGTCCTCCCGGTCCTCGCCGCCCACCGTCTCGGGCGGGGGGCCGGCATCGGTCACGGTCTCGACGTCGCCGTGGTCCTCCCCGGGGCCGGATTCGGCCGCCGGCTCGGTCACGGGGTCGCCCTCGCTGACGCGGTCCACATGCATGGACATGGGCTGGGCGCGGGGGGCGGGGGCGCCGTCCTCGCCGCCACCCGTTTCGCCGGCGATGCTGGCCGGGGTGGCATCGATCGTGCCCTCGGGCGCGCTCGCCGGCGGGCTCTGCGGTTCGTTCCCGGGCAGGGAGGGCGAGGCTTCGTCGGCCGGCGGGGCGGGCGGGGCACCGTCCTCGCCCAGGCTTTCACCGGACGCGGCGGGGGCTTCCTCGGTGCCTGCGTCGCCCGGGGCCTCGGCGGGCAGCGGCTCGGCGGCATGGTCCGGAGCCTGCTCGGCCGCCTCGGCCGTCAGCGGCGCTTCCATGGCGTCGGCGCCCAGGGCCTCGTCGGCGGCTTCCTGAATGGCGTCGGGCTGGGGGACGTCCTGCTGGATGCCATCCTGCCCGGGAACCTCCTGGGGTGCTGCGGCGGCCTGGTGGCGGCGGCCCCTGTCGCGGTCGCGGCCCCGGCCGCGGTCACGGCCGCGCTCCCGGTCCTGGCGGTTGAGGTCGGCGTCGTCGCGGGGCGCCACGCGCTCGGCCGCGGTCTCGATCTCGTCCTCGGGGTCTTCCTCGGCGGCTTCCTGGGCCTGGGCTTCCAGCAGGCGCTGCCGGTCGGCCACGGGGATCTGGTAGTAGTCGGGGTGAATCTCGCCGAAGGCGAGGAACCCGTGGCGGTTGCCGCCATATTCGACGAAGGCGGCCTGGAGGCTGGGTTCCACCCGGACGATCTTGGCCAGGTAGATGTTGCCCTTTAGCGGGCGCCGGTTCTGGGTCTCGAGGTCGAAGTCCTCAAGACGGTTGCCGTCCAGCACCACCACCCGCGTTTCTTCGGGGTGGGATGCATCGATCAGCATGCGCTTGGTCATGGAACGAGGGGCTCCGCGCCGCGCGGGGCTCTGTGCAGCCGGCGGCGGTGAGGGTTGGGGGGCCGGGAGGGGCTCGGCGCGGGGCGAGGTTGACCGTCATCCGCCGCCGTCCTTTCTCCCGCGGGCACTGGGTGCCCGGATGCGCTCATGGGCACGTGTGCCCGGTGGATTCGGGGCACTGGAAGTGCCCGGTGGTTTCGGGCGCGGAGGCACCCGGTTGCATGCGGCCCTGCGCGGCCCTCCTCGGCGCGGCGACCCCTCCTCCTTCGCAGGGCGAGGGGGCGCGCGGGCGGGCCGGCGGCTGGCGCGCGGGCCGAGGCCGGCCCCGGGCACGGGGTGATCCCGTGGGGAGCGTGGCAAGGCCCTGCCGCGCCGCGTGGCGCGCGCCGGGGAGGGTTTTCACGCCCGCGCGCCCCGTGGCCGCGGGCCGGCTCGCCCAGCCGGGATCCGGCTTCGGCGGCGGCCCCTTGGCCGGGGTTGCGCGGGGTCGGGCATCCATGTTGATGGACGGCGTTGGTGGACCGGCGACCGTGCTGAAAGACGGCCGCGCCCGTGACCCTCCACCGGCGGCGTGCCGCCGGGGCAAGGCACCATACGCAGGGGGGCACCCCGGGGCAAGGCGCTGTGTGTGCTGCGGGCCACAGTGCCGGCCCAAGCGGCCCCGGGGGTCGCCGGACGCGGCCCATGGGGCATTCTCAACCCGACGTGACGGGGGGTGCGACACGCATTCGCCTCGATGGAAGTGCTAGAATCCGCCTTTCCGGGGATTCCTGAAGGGGGCTGAAGGGATGGAGCCGCTTGAAACGCGACGGGGCATGCTGGCCGCGGCCCTGCTTGCCGCCGGCGCGCTCGTCGGGACGCGGGCGGTGGGCCAGGTGTTGCCGGGCCGATCCCTGCCGGAGGGAGGGGGCGGCGTGCTTCGCCTGCCGGTGCCCGGCGAGGAGCAGGATTTCGCGCGGCTGGACCGCGCTGCCCGCGGGCGGGCCGGCCGTGCCGCGCCGCGGCCCCTGGTGGTGCTGGACCCCGGGCATGGCGGCAAGGACCCCGGCACGATCGGCGCCGCCGGCACCTATGAGAAGCGCATCGTGCTGGCCGCGGCGCAGGAGATGAAGCGGCGGCTGGAGGCGGGGGGCAAGTGCCGGGTGATGCTGACCCGCACGCGTGACGTGTTCGTGCCGCTGGCCGCGCGGGTGGAGTTCGCCCGGCGGCACGGAGCGGCGCTGTTCGTGTCGGTGCACGCCGATTCCGCCCCGGGCGCGCGGGGGGCCAGCGTCTATACCCTTTCCGAGACGGCGACGGACGCGCTGTCCGCTGGACTGGCCCGGCGGGAGAACGCGGCGGACGCGGCGGGCGGGCTGAACCTGCCGAGCGTGCCGGCGGAGGTGCAGCGCATCCTCCTCAGCCTGGTTCGGCAGGAAACGCGGCAGGGCTCGGTGCGGCTGGCCCGGATGACGGTGGGCGCGCTGCGGCCGCGGGTGGCGCTGCTGCCCAACACGCACCGTCAGGCGGCCTTTGCCGTGCTGAAGGCGCCGGACATCCCTTCGGTGCTGGTGGAGATGGGGTTCCTGTCCAACCGGTCGGACGAGGCGGCGCTCAACCGCGCCGCGCACCGGGCCGTGGTTGCTTCCGCCCTCGCCTCGGCGGTGGAGGATTACCTGGACCGGCCAGGCCTGGGCATGGCCGCGACCGGCTAGGAGGGCCGCCCCGCCGGGCGGAACGCCGCGCCGCCGCCCATCGCTCCGGCTGCGCAACCACGAACCGGGCAGGGCGGTTCATGCAGGGGTCGTTGCGACTTCGATGCGCGCGGCCCCGCACGGCGGTGTTAGGCGATTGCCAGGGGGAATGGTGCTAAAGCGCTGCGTTCCGGCGGCGGGGCCGGCCGGCGGCTGCGGAAAGGGCTGTCTTTTTCGGGCGCGCCGCGCCATTTGCGCGGCGGTTCGTTGTGGTCGGGCGCCTCGGGCAGGCGATGAGCTATGGGGCGCCCCGGCGGGGCGCCCGTGAGGAACAGGATGACGTCGAGAGATCTTCGCGCCGAACGGCCCCTGGTGGGCGAGCGCCGCCCGCAGGGCGGGGCGGCCGAGCCGGGTGCCGGGCGTCCGGTGGCGGACCGGTCCGGGGACGAGGGCCCCGCCGCCCGTCCGCCGGGGCCGGGCAAGCCGCGGCCGCGCCGGGCGATCTGGCTGCGCCGGACGGTGGGGTTCGTGTTCGCGGTGGGCATGGTGGGCGTGGTGGTGGGCGGCATCGCCGGCTACGGGCTGTGGCGCAGCGCGACCTCGGACCTGCCCGACCATGCCTGGCTGGCCGATTACCAGCCGCCGCAGATGTCGCGCATCTTCGCCGCCGACAGCCGGCTGATGGCGGAGATGGCGATCGAGCGGCGGGTCTTCGTGCCCATCGCCGCCATTCCCAAGCGGGTGCAGCAGGCCTTCGTGTCCGCCGAGGACCAGAACTTCTGGAGCCATGGCGGCGTCGATCCGCTGGCCGTGGTCCGTGCCGCCGTGACCAACCTGGAGCAGCTCGGCAGCGGGCGGCGCAGCATCGGCGCCTCCACGATCACGCAGCAGGTCGCCAAGAACATGCTGGTGGGCGCGGACCGCACGATGATGCGCAAGGTCCGGGAGGCCATCCTGGCGCAGCGGCTGGAAACCGCCATGAGCAAGGAGCGCATCCTCGAGATCTACCTGAACGAGATCTTCCTGGGCGCGCAGGCCTATGGCGTGGCGGCGGCCGCGCAGAACTACTTCAACAAGGGGCTGGACGAGCTGACGGTGGGCGAGATGGCCTTCCTCGGCGCGCTGCCCAAGGCGCCCAACAACTACAACCCCAACCGCCACCCCGAGGCGGCCAAGGCGCGGCGGGACTGGGTGATCGAGCGCATGTTCGAGGACCGCGCCATCACCCGCGCGGAGGCGGACGCCGCCAAGCAGGAGCCGATCATCGCCCGCGGCCGGGCGCGGCCGGACCTCGTGCCCGTCGGGCAGTACTTCACCGAGGAGGTGCGGCGCGAGCTGAACAACCGCTTCGGGCCGGAGCAGACCACCATGGGCGGGCTGGTGGTGCGCACCTCCATGGACCCGCGGCTGCAGGCGGCCACCGAGAAGTCGCTGCGCGACCACCTGATGAACTATGACCGCCGCCGGGGCGGCTGGCGCGGGCCGGTGGCCAAGGTGTCCGCCGCCCCCGCCGAGTGGATGCCCGCGCTGGAGGGCGTGACCCGGGTGCCGGGCATGCTGGCCAGCTGGCGCCTGGCGGTGGTGCTGGAGGTGAACAACCGTGAGGCGCGGCTCGGCTGGGCGGAGCGCCCGGCGCCGCGCGCGGCCGCCCAGCCGCGCGAGGGGCGCCTGGCGTTCGAGGACATGGCCTGGGCCAGGCCGGTGCGGGACGGGCGCATGGGGCCCGTGCCCCGGCGCATGCAGGACGTGGTCGCCCCCGGCGACGTGGTGATGGTGGAGACCCTGCCGGCGGTGGCGGGGCGCAACGCCCGGGCCGAGCGGCTGGTGCTGCGCCAGATCCCGGAGGTGGAGGGTGCCGTGGTGGCGCTGGACCCCGCCACGGGCCGCGTGCTGGCCATGTCCGGCGGCTTCGACTTCGGGAAGTCCTGGTTCAACCGGGCGACGCAGGCGATGCGCCAGCCGGGTTCCTCCTTCAAGCCCTTCGTTTACGTGACGGCGCTGGAGCAGGGGATTCCGCCGAACCAGCAGCTGCTGGACGCGCCCTTCGAGATGAACACGCCGCAGGGGGTGTGGCGGCCGGGGAACTACGGGGATCGCACCTCCAACGGCTGGGTGACGATGCGCACGGCGATCGAGAAGTCGCTCAACCTCGTCACCATCCGCCTTGCCCAGGAGGTTGGGATCGACAAGGTGGCCGACACCGCGCGCCGCTTCGGCGTGATCCCCAACATGCCGCGCGTGCTGTCCATGGCGCTGGGCGCGGGGGAGACGACCGTGATGCGGATGGCGGCGGGCTATGCCGCCTTCGTCAATGGCGGCAAGGGGGTGGAGCCTTCGCTGATCGACAGCGTGCAGGACCGCTTCGGCCATGTGGTGTGGCGCAGCGAGGCGCGGCGCTGCCAGGGCTGCGACGCCGACGTGGCCGCCGGACCGCCGGCGCTGGCGGATGCGCGCCGGCAGGTGGTGGACCCGATCGCGGCCTTCCAGATGGTGTCGCTGCTGCAGGGCGTGACGGCGCGGGGCACGGGCATTGCGGCCGCCAAGGGGCTGAACCGGCCGGTGGCCGGCAAGACCGGCACCACCAACGACTACTACGACAACTGGTTCGTGGGCTTCACGCCGGACATCGTGGTGGCGGTGTGGGTGGGCTTCGACGATCCGCACAGCCTGGGCGAGGGCGAGACGGGCGGCGGCAACGCGGCGCCGATCTTCAACGAGGTGGTGGCGGCGGCCCTGGCCGACAGCCCGCCCGTGCCCTTCCGCGCGCCGCCTGGCGTGGCGCTGGTGCGGGTTTCCACCAGCAACGGGCAGTCGATCCTGGAGCCGTTCAAGCCCGGCACCGAGAACGCGGCCCGCCCGCCCATGGGAGCCAACGTGGCCGCCGGCGGGGGTGGCTCCGCCGGCAGCACGGCCTCGGCCGTGGACAGCAGCCTGGGCGGCCTTTACTAGGGCGGCCCGGGCACCCCATCTGGGGAATCACCCGCAAACACAAGGAGATCGGATCGGCGCCTTTCCGATTCGACCGGACCTGTTGGGACCCGCCGAACCATGCGCGCCGATGCCGAAGGCCTGAAGGCCCAGATCGCCGACAGCGTGGCGCTGCTGCGCCGCCACCTGAACTGGGACGCCGCCGTCGTCCGCCTGCACGAGCTGAACGCGCGGGCGGAGGACCCATCGCTCTGGAACGATGCCGCCGCCGCGCAGAAGATGATGCGCGAGCGGACCCGGCTGGCCGACCAGATCGAGGGCGTCCGCCGCATGGAGCAGGACGTCAACGACGCGCTGGAGCTGGTGGAGCTGGCCGAGGCGGAGGGGGATGGCGGCACGGCCGACGCCGCGGTGGCGGACCTCCAGCGCTTGGCCGCGGAGGCCAAGCGGCGGGAGATCGAGAGCCTGCTGTCGGGCGAGGCGGACGGCAACGACGCCTATGTGGAGGTGAACGCCGGGGCGGGCGGCACCGACGCGCAGGACTGGGCGGAGATGATGCTCCGCATGTACACGCGCTGGGCGGAAGCCCACGGCTACAAGGTGAGCATAACCGAGCAGAGCGAGGGCGACGAGGCCGGGATCAAGTCCGCCACCATCCAGGTGAGCGGGCCGAGCGCCTATGGCTGGCTGAAGACGGAGATGGGGGTGCACCGGCTGGTGCGGATCTCGCCCTTCGGCGGCAACGACAAGCGGCAGACGAGCTTTGCTTCCGTTTATGTGTACCCGGTGATCGACGACAGGATCGAGGTGGAGATCAACCCGGCGGACCTGCGCACCGACACCTTCCGCGCGAGCGGCGCCGGCGGGCAGCACGTGAACAAGACGGAATCCGGCGTGCGTTTCACGCATATCCCGACCGGCATCGTGGCAGCCTCCACCCAGGACCGCAGCCAGCACAAGAACCGCGTGATCGCGATGAACATGCTGCGCGCGCGGCTGTATGAGCTGGAGCTGCAGAAGCGGGAGGCGGTTTCGGCCGCGACCGAGGCGGGCAAGACCGACATCGGCTGGGGGCACCAGATCCGTTCCTACGTGCTGCAGCCCTACCAGATGGTGAAGGACCTGAGGACGGGCGTGGAGAAGGGAAATCCGGCGGCGGTGCTGGACGGGGACCTCGACGAGTTCATGGCGGCCGCGCTGGCGAGCCGGGTGGGGGCCACGCGGTCCGAGGCCAGCGCCAGCGCGCGGTGATGGACGACCTGTTCCCCGGGGCGCCCCGGCCTCAGGACCTGCACGACCCGGGCGGCCGGGTGCGGCTGCGGATCGGGGCGGAGGTGGTCAGCCGGGCCGAGTTCTCGCCGGACGGGCGTTACCGCACGGTGCTGGAGCGGCGCTGGGACGGGCTTCCCTTCGGCAGCCCGGGCGTCTGCGCCTGGATCATGATGAACCCGAGCACGGCCGACGAGACGGTGGACGACCCGACCGTGCGGCGCGCGCGCGACTTCACGCGGCGCTGGGGGTTCGGCGCCATGGTGGTGCTGAACGCCTTCGCGCTGCGCGCGACCCGGCCCGCGATGCTTCTGGACTGCGAGGACCCGGTGGGGCCGGGCAACGACGCGGCCATCGCCCACTGGGCGGCGCGGGCGGAGCGGGTGGTGGTGGCCTGGGGGCTGCCGCCGAAGGCGCTGCGCGGGCGGGCGCGGGACCTGGCGGCGATCCTGCAGCGGGCGGGGGCGAGGCCGCTGGCGCTGAAGGTCACCGCGGATGGCCAGCCCGGGCATCCCCTCTACATCGCGGGCGACACGCAGCCCGTGCCCTGGGCGCCGCCCTCAGCCTGAACGGCGGTTGGTGAAGCGGGCATTGCCCAGGCCCGTGCCGATCGTCAGCACGCCCCAGCGCTCCACGTCCTGCATGTTGGGGATCTCGCTCAGGCCCTGGAGCACGGCGTCGTTGTGCATCACCACCACCGTGGGGTGGCCGCCGATCTCCGGGATCGCCTCGGCGATGGCGCTGGGCAGGTGAAAGCGGCTGCTTTCCCAGTTGCCCGGAAGGTTCTGCCCGCCGCGGTCGATGGAACCGTCCTCGCGGATGATGCCGGGGCAGCCGATGCCGATGAAGGGCGCGAGGGAACGGCGCTTGCCCTCGGCCAGGGCGATCATGCCGCGCAGCATGGCGACGATACGCTCCACCGCCTGCTCGCGGGTGGGGTCGTCGCCGCGGTGGCGCCAGACTTCCAGCCCCGACACCTTCGCGGCCGAAAGGTCGCGCGCCTTCTTCAGGTTCAGGTCCACCAGCCCCGCGCGGATGTTGGTTCCGCCGATGTCCACGGCCAGGATGCTGTCATGGCCGGAGAAGACCCAGCTCGGGGCCAGCTGCGCGGCGCCGACCAGGGCCGCCTCGTCCGGCTGGTGGGTGATGGGGCGGAGCTCCACGCCCAGGCCCTCGGCCTTGAGCAGGAGGGAGGCGCGCCCGATGGTGAGCTTGCCGATGCGGCTTCCGCTCATCCCCCCGCCCACCACGATGCGCTGGGTGTCCTTCCATCCCTTGTGACGGAGGAAGCGGCGGGTGACGCTGCTCAGTTCCTGCGCGAATTCCTCCACCACGCCGTGGATCAGGGCGGCGGCCTCGGGGCGTTCGTCGGTGAGGAGCTTCTCGAGGCGGCGGTTGGACACCTCCTCGGTCTCGGTGTCGCCGAGCGGGTCCTCGTCGCCCAGCTTGTGCAGGCGCTCGCGCCAGTCGTCCAGGATGGCACGAAAGGCGCGCTTGCTGGCGCGGTCGCCGATGAAGCCCTCCTTGTCGCGCAGCTCGGCGTTGTAGGCGTCGAGCACCACATGAGGCAGGTGCGGCGAGGCGTGCCCGCTGGTGGGGGGCGCAATGGCGTGGTCCGGCATGCTCTGGGCTGTTTCCCTGCTTTCCCCAGGGGAACGCCGCAGCCCGGGCCGGGTTCGGGCGGGGGAACGCCCCTCCTTCAGCGCCCCGGTCGGCGCACGGCCAGGCTGGCCGCCGCCAGCAGCGCCGCCGCGCCGCCATAGATCAGCAGGGCCGGCGCCAGGGGCAGCAGCAGGCCGGCGATCAGCGGCCCGGCCCCCGCGCCGATGTCGCGCCAGGTGGCTTGCCGCGCCAGGGCGGGCACGCGGGCGGGGCCGGGGTTCTCCGCCGCCACCACCGGGCCGGGCAGGGGCTGGATCACCGCCCGCAGCAGCACCGTGGCGAAGGCGCCCAACCAGAGCAGCGCCCCGCCGAGGCCGAGCATCAGCAGGCCGAGCGCCGAGGCGAGGGACAGCAGCACCAGGGCGCGCCGCGCGCCGATCCGGCCCGCCAGCCATCCGCCGGCCGGGGAGAGCACGATCTCGGCGGCGTAGCGGAGCGAGAGGGCGGCGCCGGCGGCCAGCGTCGCGCCCTGTGGCAGGGCCTCGGCCGCCAGCACCGAGAGGCCGATGATGAAGATGCCGTCCATGGCCAGGCCAAAGGTGAAGGCCCAGAGGTTCAGCGCGCCCGGGGCGCCGAAGCGGGGGCCGCCGGGCGCGTGGCCTTCCGGGGTTCGCGGCAGGCGGGCGGCGAAGAGGATGGCGGGGACCGAGACCGCGCCCAGGGCCAGGAACACGGCGCGCGGCCCGGCCCATTCCGCCAGCAGCGCGGCACCGGCCAGGCCGATCATCGGCCCGGCCGCGACCACGGAGCGCGACCAGCCGCTGCGGCGCGCGGCGCCGTCGGGCAGGGCGGTGGGAAGCGCCTGCACGGCGATGTTCATCGCGGCGAAGGCCAGGCCCCAGAGCAGCCGGGCCGCGAGCAGGGGCCAGACGCCGGTGAGCAGGGCATAGCTGGTGGTCGCCACCGCCGCCGCCGCCGCGGCCAGGGTGCAGGCGGCGCGCGGGCCCCGCTCGGCATAGAAGCGCGACACCCAGCCATAGCCGGCGATGCGCACGAGGCGGTTCGCGGCGAGCAGCAGCCCGACCTCCGGCAGGGTGACGCCGAAGGTGGCGGCGTGGAGCGGCAGCAGCAGGTAGAGGACGGTGTCGCCCGGAAGCGTCAGGGCGAGGGTGAGGGCGGAGTTCCGCGTGTCCCGGTCGGCCTCCGCGGGCGTCACGGGCGGGACGGGGGTTCGGTGTCGCCGGGGCCGAGGGCGCGGAACATCAGCACCGTGTCCAGCCAGCGGCCGTGCTTCCAGCCGACGGAGGGAACGGTGCCGGCATGGGTGAAGCCGAGGGCCTCGTGCAGGCGGATGGAAGGGGCGTTGGCGCTGTCCCCGATCACCGCCACCATCAGGCGGAAGCCCTCCGCCTCGCAGCGCGCGACCAGCGCCTGGAGCAGGGCGCGGCCAGTGCCGGCGCGGGCGGCGTCGGGGGCGACATAGACCGAGTTCTCCACGCTGTGGCGATAGGCCGGGCGCGGGCGATAGGCGGAGGCATAGGCGTAGCCGAGCACGGCGCCCGCCGCGTCCTCCGCGACGAGGTAGGGAAAGCCGCCCGACAGGATGGCCTCCCGCCGCGCGGCCATTTCCTCCAGGGGGGGCGGGGACAGTTCGAAGGAGGCGCGGCCGTGCTCCACCCAATGGGCGTAGATGGCGGCGATGGCGGGGAGGTCGGCCGGGCGGCTGTCGCGGATGACGGGCGCTGTCATGGCGCTGTCATGCAGCGTCCGCCGCCACGCCGCAACCCGCTCAGCCCGCGACCAGCCCTTCCCGCACGGCCTTGCGCAGCGGCACCTTCTGGAGCTTGCCGGTGGAGGTCTTCGGCACCTCCTGGAAGAGGATGCGCTTGGGCACCTTGAAGCCGGCGAGGAGGTTGCGGGAATGGGCGATGAGCTCGGCCTCGGTGGCCAGCGCGTCGGGCTTGAGTTCCACGAAGGCCCAGGGGACCTCGCCCCATTTCTCGTCGGGGGCTGCGACCACGGCGGCCACCGCCACGGCCGGGTGCTTGTAGAGCGCGTCCTCCACCTCGATGGAGGAGATGTTCTCGCCGCCGGAGATGATGATGTCCTTGGCGCGATCCTTGAGCTGCACGTATCCGTCCGTGTGCTTCACGCCGAGGTCGCCGGTGCGGAACCAGCCGCCGGCGAAGGCCTTCTCCGTCGCGGCGGGGTCCTTGAGGTAGCCCTTCATCACGGTGTTCCCGCGCATGGCGACCTCGCCCATCGTGACGCCGTCGGCGGGCACGGGGTTGTCGGTGGCGTCGAGCACGTCGAAGGCCTCGAGGGTCACGTAGCGCACGCCCTGGCGGGCCATGAGGGCCGCGCGCTCGGGGGCGGGGAGGGCGTCGTGCTCGGGGTGCCATTCGTTGACGACCGAGGGCCCGTAGCATTCTGTCAGGCCGTAGATGTGGCGGACGGTGACGCCGGCGACGTCGGCGGCGGCCAGCACGGCCTCGGGCGGGGAGGCGCCGGCGACGCCGTAGACCAGGCCGGTGCCGGGCACGCGCGCGGGGTCGTTGACCAGCATCTGCAGCACGATGGGCGCGCCGCACATGTGGGTGACGCCGTGGGCGGTGATCTGCTCCCACATGGCGGGGCCCCGCACGGCGCGGATGCAGACATGCGTGCCCGACACGGCCGCCACCGCCCAGGGGAAGCACCAGCCGTTGCAGTGAAACATCGGCAGCGTCCAGAGGTAGACGGGCGCGGGGCCGATGCCGCAGGCCAGCAGGTCGCCGATGGCGCCCAGATAGGCGCCGCGGTGGTGGTAGACCACGCCCTTGGGCCGGCCGGTGGTGCCGGAGGTGTAGTTCAGCGCGATGGCGTCCCACTCGTCGGCGGGGGGCTGCCAGGGGAAGGCGGGGTCTCCGGAGGCGACGAAGCCGTCGTAGTCCTCGCCGCCGAGGGTGTGGGGGAAGGGGGCCTCGGGGTCGTTCACCTCGATCACCAGGGGCCTGGCGGAGGCGATCTCCAGCGCGCGGGCGAGCACGGGGGCGAACTCGCGGTCCACCACCACGGCGCGCGCCTCCCCGTGGTCGAGGATATAGGCGATGGTGTCGGGGTCGAGGCGGATGTTGATGGTGTTCAGCACGGCGCCGGTCATGGGCACGCCGTTGTGGCACTCGATCATCGCGGGGGTGTTGGGGAGGATGGCGGCCACCGTGTCGCCGCGCCCGATGCCGCGCGCGGCCAGCGCGGAGGCGAGTTGCACGCAGCGGTTCCGGTGCTGGCGCCAGGTGAAGCGCTGGGTGCCGTGGATCACCGCGGTGCGGTCGGGGAACACCGCAGCCGCGCGCTCCACGAACAGCAGCGGGGTGAGGGCGCGGTGGTTGGCGGGGCCCTGGGGAAGGGCGTCATAGGCCTGCTTCGTGCTGAGCGGCGGCGCCTCTCTGTCCATCACCGATGCCTCCATTCCGGGCTTCGCCGCGCGAGGAAGGCGCCGATGCCCTCGGCCGCGTCCTCCGCCAGAAGGTTCTCCACCATGGCCGCAGCGGCCACCTCATAGGCTTCCGCCAGGGGGAGGCCCGATTGGCGGTGGAAGGTGCGCTTGCCCAGTTGCACGGCCAGCGCCGAGCGGGCGGCGATGCGCGCGGCCAGGGCCTGGGCTTCGTCGCGCAGCGCGCCAGCGGGCACCACGCGGTTCACGAGGCCGATGCGGCGGGCCTCCCCCGCGTCGATGGGTTCGGCCGTCAGCAGCATCTCCATGGCGGCCTTGCGCGGCACCGCGCGGGAGAGGGCCACGGCGGGGGTGGAGCAGAACAGGCCGATATCGACGCCGGGGGTGCAGAAGCGCGCGGCCTCCGCGGCCACCACGAGGTCGCAGGCGGCGGCGAGCTGGCAGCCGGCGGCGGTGGCCATGCCCTGGACGGCGGCGACGACAGGCTGCGGCAGGGCGGGGATGGCCTGCATAACGGCCGCGCAGCGCGCCATGGAGTCGGCGAAGAAGGCCTGGCCGCCGTCCGGATCGGCGAAGCGGGCGGTGATTTCCTTGAGGTCGTGGCCGGCACAGAAGACCGGGCCTTCCGCCGCGATGACCACGCAGCGGATGGCGGGATCGGCGGCGATCTCGCGCAGGGCCGCCGTCAGGGCATCCAGCAGCGCGAGGGAAAGGCCGTTCCGCGCGGCGGGGCGGTTCAGGGTGAGGGTCGCGACGGCATCCCGGTCCTGCCGGACCAGGACCGGTGCGGCGACCGCGCTCGTGCCATCCGGCATGCTGCCCTCCCGAGGTTTGTTGGCATCAGCTTGGGATGGGCGGAGGGGGCGGTGCAAGGGCTGGGTGAAGCCCGCGTAACGAAAAGGGCGCCGGGGTTTCCCCCGGCGCCCCGTTCCGTGCCGCGGGCCGCTCTCAGGCCCGGACGTTGGTGCCCGATTCCTCGGCCGCGAAGATGTCGCGGTCCTTGGTTTCCGGGATGAAGATCGCGCCGATCACCACCGTGACCAGCGCGATCACGACGGGATACCAGAGGCCGTAATAGGTGTCCCCGGTTTGCGCCACCATGGCCAGCGAGGTCGCCGGCAGCAGCCCGCCGAACCAGCCGTTGCCGATGTGGTAGGGCAGCGACATGGAGGTGTAGCGGATGCGCGTGGGGAAGAGCTCCACCAGCGCCGCCGCGATCGGGCCGTAGACCATGGTCACGTAGATCACGAGGATCGTCAGCACCCCGATCAGCACCGCCGGCTGCTCGCGGAAGATGTCGAAGGGACCGGACATCTTCACCACCGTCGGGTTCGACGCCGCCGGGTAGCCGGCAGCCGTCAGCGCCGCGGTGAGCTGCTGCTGGAAGGTGGGGTCGGTGGCGACGATCGGCGCGGCGTCCTTGATGCGGACGGCGGTGCCGGCCGCGGCGCCGTTGTTGGGCAGCGCCTCGACGCTGTACTTCACCGAGGCGCGGGCGAGCGCGGCCTTGGCGATGTCGCAGGGCTGGGTGAAGCGCGCCGTGCCCACCGGGTTGAACTGGAAGGAGCAAGTCGCGGGGTCGGTCAGCACCGTCACCGGGATGGTCTGCTGCGCCTGGTGCAGCGCCGGGTTGGCCTCCGCCGTCAGCAGCTTGAACAGCGGGAAGTAGGTGAGCGCGGCCAGCAGGCAGCCGCCGAGGATGATCGGCTTGCGGCCGACCTTGTCCGACAGCCAGCCGAAGAACACGAAGAAGCCCGAGCCCAGCAGCAGCGACCAGGCGATGAGCAGGTTCGTCGTCGGGCCGTCCACCTTGGCGATCGAGCCGAGGAAGAACAGCGCGTAGAACTGGCCGGTGTACCAGACCACCGCCTGGCCCATCGTGAGGCCGAGCAGGGCGAGGATGGCCCACTTGGCGTTCTTCCACTGGCCGAAGGCCTCGGAGAGCGGCGCCTTGGAGCCGGTGCCCTCGGTCTTCATCTTCTGGAAGGCCGGGCTCTCGTTCAGCGTGGAGCGGATCCAGACGGAGATGCCGAGCAGCACGACGGAGAGCAGGAAGGGAATGCGCCAGCCCCAGGCCGCGAACTCGGCCTCGCCAACCCAGGTGCGCGTGCCGAGGATCACCAGCAGCGACAGGAAGAGGCCGGCGGTGGCCGTGATCTGGATGAAGGAGGTGTAGAAGCCGCGGCGGCCGTTGGGGGCGTGTTCGGCCACGTAGGTGGCGGCGCCGCCATACTCGCCGCCGAGTGCGAGGCCCTGGAGGCAGCGCAGCACGATCAGCAGGATGGGCGCGAGGATGCCGATGGTGTCCGACCCCGGGAGCAGGCCGACGATGAAGGTCGAGGCGCCCATGATCAGGATGGTGACCAGGAAGGTGTATTTCCGCCCCACGAGGTCGCCGATGCGGCCGAAGAAGATGGCGCCGAACGGGCGCACGATGAAGCCGGCGGCGAAGGTCAGCAGCGCGAAGATGTTGCGCGTGCCCTCGGGGTACTGGCTGAAGAAGTGCGTGCCGATCAGGCCGGCGAGGCTTCCGTAGAGATAGAAGTCGTACCACTCGAACACGGTGCCGAGCGAGGAGCCGAGGATGACCTTCCGCTCCTCCTTGCTCATCGGCCGGTTCTTCTCGGCGACGGCGGTTGCTGAATACGCGGTGCTCATGCCTTGGGCCCTGTTTCCCCCCCGGGGCGCGACGATTCCCGGACCTGAGGTTTCCACTTCCCCCGCTCACGGCCAAAGCATCGGCGCGGGCGCGCGGAAGGGGACGAGCCGTCGCGCCGACCCGTCTTCGGCACGCTACCCCAACGCTTTATCGAGCCGCCAGCGGTCAGGGTGAAAATTCAGCTATCATCTAGAAGACTGTGCTGATTGTGCCGCAGTGCTCATCAATTGATACGCGCGGACACCCGGCCGAGGCCGCCAAAGCCGGCCGCCACGCTGCCGTCGGCGCCCGGCCGGATCGGCGGCGAGAGCCCGGCCGCGACGAGCAGCGCGCCGGCCGGCAGGCCGCCCATGCGGCGCGCCGCCGCCGCCGCCTCGCGGAAGGCCAGCGACGTGTCGGTGCGGCCTGCGCCCGCCCCCGTCTCGATCATGACGCCGTCCACGGGCGGTGGGGCGGCGGGGCCGGCCACCACCAGGCCGAGCCCCGCGAGATCGGCCGCGCGGAGCGGCACGCCGGCGGGCGGCGCGGTGAAGCGGCTGCCGGCGATGTCGATGGCCGGATGCACGGCCGACAGGGCGGGCGGGGTGTCGCTGTCTTCCTCGAGCGCGGCGGCGAGCACGCCGACAAGGGCGGCGGTCGCGACGGGGTGGCGCACGCCGACCACGCTGGCGCCGTCGGGCAGCAGGCGGCCTTCCACCATGGGGCCGGCGACACCGTCCAGCAGGCGCAGCCCGCAAGGGGCGATGCCGAGTTCGGCCAGCGCCAGCAGCGCAGCGCGCTCGCCCTCCGCGCGGCTGCGGGGAAGGGCGTCCGCGGGCAGCGGGGCCAGGGGGCTGCCGGAGAAGAAGGCCTCGGCGATCCAGGATGCGGCGCGGTCGGCGCGTGTGCGGCGGGTCACTCGCGCATCACCTCCTCCTCGGAGAAGCCGCCGGCGGGCAGGGCCTCGAGCGCAAGGCCGGGATCGGCCGCGACCGTGCCGCCGTAAAGCTTCTCGGGCAGCCATGTGACGAGCTCGGGCACGAAGTACATCACCACCATGGTGGCCACCACGATGTAGATGAAGGGCATGACGCCCGCGAAGATGTCCTCCAGCCGGACATGCTTGGGCGCCACCCCCTTGAGGTAGAAGGTCGCCATGGCGACGGGGGGCGAGAGGAAGGAGGTCTGGAGGTTCAGCGCGATCATCACCCCGAAGAAGAGGGGAGAAACGCCGAAGTCGTCGAGCAGCGGCAGGAAGATGGGCACGAAGATCACGATGATCTCCGTCCATTCCAGGGGCCAGCCGAGCACGAAGATGATGGCCTGGGCCAGGATCATGAAGGTGAAGGAATTCAGCGGCAGGGACTTCACGAACTCCTCGACCACCGACTGCCCGCCCAGATAGCCGAACACCGAGGAGAAGATGTAGGAGCCGACGAAGAGCCAGCAGACCATCGCGGAGGTGCGGGCGGTCAGGAATACGCTTTCCCGCAGCTTGGCCCAGGTGAAGGCGCGGTAGACGACCGCGAGGACGACGGAGCCGAGGCTGCCCATGGCTGCGGCCTCGCTTGGCGTTGCCAGGCCGAGGAGGATGGCGCCGAGCACGGAGGCGATCAGCAGCGCCAGCGGCACGAAGGAAGAGGCCAGCGCCCAGGCCACCTGCGCGAAGGGCACGTTGCGCTGTTCCGGGGGCAGCGGCGGGGCGACCCCCGGCTTCAGCATCGCCAGGATGATGACGTAGAGCATGTAGCAGACGGCCAGCGTGACGCCGGGGATGAAGGCCGCGGCGTAGAGCTGCACCACCGAGACGCCGGCGGTCGCGCCGTAGAGGATCAGCATGATGGAGGGCGGGATGAGGATGCCCAGGCACCCGCCCGCGCAGGTGACGCCGGCGGCGAGCCGCACGTCGTAGCCGGCCTTGAGCATGGCGGGAAAGGCGAGCAGGCCCATCAGCGTGACCACCGCGCCGACGATGCCGGTGGCGGTGGCGAAAAGCGCGCAGGTGGCCAGCGTCGCGATGGCCAGGCTGCCGGGAAGGCCGCCCGCGGCCATCTGCAACGAGCGGAACAGGCGTTCGAGGATGTTCGCGCGCTCGATCACGTAGCCCATGAAGACGAAGAGGGGCACGGAGATCAGCACGTCGTTGGCCATGACGGCATAGGTGCGCTGCACCAGCAGGTCGAAGATGCGGTCGCCCATGCCGAGGTAGCCGAAGAAGAGGCCCATCGCCATCAGGGTGAAGGCGATGGGGAAGCCCAGCAGGATGAAGCCCAGGAACAGGGCGAGCATGGTGAGGCCGAGGGCGGGGTCGCTCATGGTCGGGCGTCTTCTCGCGCTGGATCGGGGGGGTGTCGCGGCGTCAACGGCCGTCCTGCTGGTCGCCCGCGCGCTCGCGCCGCGCCGCTTCCGCGGG
Organism: Muricoccus vinaceus; assembly: GCF_042433125.1. Taxonomy (NCBI): domain Bacteria; kingdom Pseudomonadati; phylum Pseudomonadota; class Alphaproteobacteria; order Acetobacterales; family Roseomonadaceae; genus Muricoccus; species Muricoccus vinaceus. The sequence continues at coordinate 79,336 of NZ_JBHLVZ010000010.1, forward strand.
CGGGGAAAGGGCCGCGCCGCGTTCCATGTCGGCCGCCAGGGCCTCCGCCCCACGCGCCTCGGCCTGGGCGAGGATGATCTGGTCCATCTCCTCGACGTCCGAGAGGCGCTGCGGCCACTCGCCTTCCCGGATGCAGCGGATGCAGCGGACCACCTCCACCAGGCCCTGCAGCAGCAGCAGGAAGCCGACCAGGGGAATGAGGAACTTGAAGGGCCAGACCACGGGGCCGGAGGGGGAGAACATGGAGCGCTCGTTCTGCGCCAGGCTTTCGGCGAAGAAGTGCCAGCCCGAGATCATGAAGGCGAAGATCGCGGGAAAGAAGAACAGCACATAGAGCACGAGGTCGAGGCTCGCCTGCCGGCGCGGGGCCATCATGCGGTACAGAAAGTCGCCCCGGACATGCCCGTTGCGCGACAGCGCGTAGGCCCCCGCCATCATGAACAGCGTGCCGTAGAGCATGTAGGTGACGTCGTAGCCCCAGGTGGTCGGCGCGCGGAAGACGTAGCGCGCGACCACCTCGTAGGTGACGACGCCGGTGAGGGCGACGATGCACCAGGCGAAGGTCTGCCCCACGAAGGTCGAGAGCCGGTCGATCCCCAGCAGGATCCGCTGCATGGCGCTTCCTTGTGCCGCGCTCCGAGCGCCACGCGCCGGCGAGGGACTCGCCCCGCCGGCGCGCGCGTTCAGCGGTTGGCGAAGAAGTGGTTGTAGGAAACGACCTGGCTGGCTTCGTAGCGAAGGAAGAAGTTGCCGACGCGGCGGCACCACTCGCGCTGGCTGTCGCAGACCTTCTTGAAGAAGGGCCCGTTGCTCGGGCTGGAGTTGTCGCCCTCCAGCCGCGCGATCACCGTGTTCCAGGCTGCGAGCTGCGCGTCCAGCACCGCGCGGGGCAGGGGGCGGGCCTGCACGCCCTGGCGCTGGGTCATCTCCAGCAGGTCCCTGGAGTAGCGGTCCTGCAGCTTCCAGGACATGTCGGCCGAGGCGGCTTCGGCGGAGTGGCGGATGATGGCCTGCATCTCGGCCGGCAGGCTCTCGTACTTGCCCTTGTTGAACAGGATCTCGAAGCTTTCCACGCGCTGGTGGTAGCTCTGCAGCATGTAGGTCTTGGCGACGTCCGGGAAGCCGAGCACGCGGTCCGAGGAGGGGTTGTTGAACTCCGCCCCGTCGATCACGCCGCGCTCCAGCGCCGGGACGATCTCGCCGCCCGGCAGCGAGACCACGGCCGCGCCCATCTCGGCCATCAGGTCGGCCGCGAGGCCGACGGTGCGGTACTTCAGGCCACGGACCTGGTCGGCCCGCTCGATCGGCTGCTTGAACCAGCCGAAGGGCTGGGTGGGCATGGGGCCGGACAGGAAGCCGACGACGTTGACCTTCAGGATCTCGCCGAGAAGCTCCTTGTACAGGGCCTCCCCGCCGCCGTGGTAGAACCAGCCCAGCATCTGGTTGGCGTCCCCGAACCAGGGCGGCGCGGTGCCGAAGAGGGAGAAGGCCTTGTTCTTGCCGAACCAGTAGGCGACCACGCCGTGGCCGCCGTCCAGCGTGCCGGAATGCACGGCGTCCAGAACCTGGAAGGCGCCGACGACGGAGCCGGCGGCGAGCAGCTCCACCCGCAGGCGTCCGCCGGCCATGCGGTTGACCCGCTCCACGTAGTCCTGGGCGAATTCATGGAAGATGTCGCGTTGGGGCCAGGTGGACTGGAAGCGCAGCGTGGTGGTCTGGGCGCGGCTGACGCCTGGCGTGGCGAGCACGGCGGTGGCGGTGGCACCCACGGCCGTGGCGCGCAGCAGGCCACGGCGACCCGCCTTTTCCTTGTCGGACATGAACAACCTTCCCTGGTGGCGGGGCCTCTTGCGGGTCCGCTCGCCGGGAAGGTTGCGGCTAAATTACCGATCCTGCAATACGTTCGGGAGGGGCAACGCTATTTTTCGACAAAGGCCTTCTCGATCACGAAGTGGCCGGGCTCGTGCTGGCTGCCCTCCTTCATGCCCATCGCCTCCAGCCGGACGCGCGCGTCCACCAGCATCTCCGGCGAGCCGCAGAGCATCACCCTGTCGTGCTCGGGCGACATCGGTGGCAGGCCGAGGTCGCTGTAGAGCCTGCCGTTGTCCATCAG
>NZ_JBHLVZ010000100.1:0-9073 GCF_042433125.1 Muricoccus vinaceus
CACCACGTCAAAGCAAAATGCCCGCTTGACTTCCAAAAGACAGATTCTGTTTTGAAAGAACGAGTTCCGCCGGTGAAAAGCAACCAGCAGCCGCCTCGCAACTTCGCGAAGCAGGACCACCGCGTGCCCGATGCACCGAAATCAGGATCCGCTGCCAGACGGCACTTCGGTTCCCAAGCCAAGCAGCGACACCAGGGTGCCACCCACTTGTCCGGAAAGAACAACCACCCTGGCCCGGTATGCCCCATCTGACGCCTGCAAGGCGCCGACTTCAGGGGCTCCGTCCGGAGCGTTCCGAGGAGGCGGAGAATGTCCGCCTCGTCGGGGAGCGGGGAAATAGGCGCCTGCGCACATAAGGTCAAGCCATGATTTGCGCCCTTCGCCACATAAGTCACCTGGGCCGCGTCCGGCTGGTCGGGCGACCTCCGGAGCCTCTCGCTGGTGCCGCCCGCACCCCCTCCTCACGCCGCTTCCGCTGGTTGCCCGCAGCGCCGGCCCCACCCGCGACCGCACGCATCCGTCCCGAAGGGCTGGCCGCCAGCACCGCCTCGATCCACTCGTTCAGGCGGTGGCTTTCCTCCAGCGCTCCCTCCACATCCCGGTAGGTGTCCGGATAGCGCAGCGCCATCCAACGCCATGCCACGAGGCGCCGGTGCACCCGCTCGGCCAGTTGCAGCGTATCCTGGCCCGCGCGGTCGGGTGGCGGCAGCCGCCCCGCACGCGGCGGCGCCACCGTCGTCCCGAGGGCATGCTCCACCGCCCAGTCGGCCAGCCGCGCGATGCCGTCGTCCCGTTCGTCCACGGGGCAAAGGGCATAGCTCCACCGGTCCATGAGCGTGAGCTCCCGCACCCCATCCACCTCCGCGGCAATGGCCAGCTGCGTGGACAGATCGCCAAGCCTGTAGTTCGGGTCGTCACGGCGCAGCACGGCGCGCTCGATTCGTCGCAAGGTGCCGAACAGGCTCTCGGTTCCGATCTCGGCCGCCACCGCGGCGATGATCTCGGCATCCGGCGCCACGGGCGGGCGCAGATCGGTCGGTGGCTCCGGGGCGGCCTTCAGGGCGCGGGCGATCTCTTTGGGATCGCCGCCTCCCGCCAGCACCGCGACAACCCCCTCCGCGTGCTCCCCCCCGAAGCGCCCGGCGCGGCCGCCGATCTGCTTGATCTCCTGCACCGTAAGAGGGCGGTCCTGCTTCCCGTCGTATTTGGTCAGGGCGGAGAACACGACGCGCCGCAAGGGGCCGATGTTCAACCCCATGCCGATGGCATCGGTCGCCACCAGCACCTCCGCCTCCCCTTCCCGGAAGCGCCTGGCCTCGGCACGCCGCACGGTCGGGCCCAGCGCGCCGTAGACCACGGCCACGTTCCGCTCCCGCCGCTGCAGCTCGGCCCGGAGCGTGAACACCTCCCGGCGCGAGAAGGCGATCACGGCATCGCCCCGGCCAATGCCGGAAAGCGGAACGGCCTCCGGCGCCGCGCGGAGCGGCCCCATACGCTCCAGATGCACCTCCTCCAGAGGATCGCCGCAGAGGGCAGCGATGCGCCGCAGCATCGGCGCCGCGTCCGGCGCGCCCAGCAGGATCACCTGCCGCGCCGGCACACCCATGATGGCAGCCGTCCAGGCAGGCCCGCGCTCGGGGTCGGCCAGCATCTGCACCTCGTCGATCACGGCTAGATCGACAGGGTTCTGGAACGGGCACATCTCAACCGTTGCGGCCGTGTGGCGGCTTCCAGGAACCCGGAAGCGCTCCTCCCCGGTCAGGAGCGAGGTGGGTACGCCACGGGCCTGCAGGGCCTCCCGGTACTCATGGGCGAGCAGGCGCAGGGGGCCGAGCGCGATGCCGCTCTCCGCCTCGGCCAGCCGGCTCAGCCCGTAATAGGTCTTCCCCGAATTGGTGGGGCCGAGACAGGCAATGATCCGGCGGTTCAGGGCACGCGCCGTCGCGAAATGCGCGGCATAGCGGTCAAGCCCGGCGATGCGGGCCACCGCGGCGTTGCTGACCCGCCGCGTCCCCGCCTCGGCTTCGGCCGGTGCCGGCCGGCTGCCGGCCTCCGCCTTGCGCCAGGCCGGGACCTCGTCCCGAAGCGCCTCCAGGGCCGCGGGATCGAATTCCGCTTCCCGGAAGCTGCGTCCGCCCCTGCGCGCCTCCACCCTGCGCGCCACCGGCACCAGCCCCGCGCGGGTCCAGCGCTCGGCCTCCTCGCGCGTGCAGCCAAGCAGGCCGGGAACGGCATCGGCGGCGACCAGGGAGGTTTCCCAGATCCGGAGGCGGCGCTCCTCCTCGGCGCGGGTTTCGCGGGCGGCCCGCGCCGCGCCACGCCGCTCCTCCCGCCGCAGGCGCTCGGCCTCCGTTGCACGGCGGGCAAAGGCGGCGGCGTCCGGCTCGGCCATGCCGAAGGCCTCCGCGACCAGGCGCGCGCAGTGCCCGGCAGCCTCCAGGGGGGGCTCTCCGGAGGCGCCTCTGGGCAGGTTCTCCAAAGCCGCCACAAGGGCCACCTTGGGGGTGCTGTAGCCACCCAGGCGCGAGAGAACGGCGTCGCGCAGCGCGGCCAGCAGATCCGCCTCGCGGGGTTCGGGCTCCGCGATGCCGGCGACCGCCACGTCGAGATCGTCCGGGCGGGCCGGCAGTGCCTCGACCCGCTTGGCCAGGGCGACCAGCCGGTTGCGCCAGGAGGGGCGCCGGAGTTCGATCAACGCCCGGCGCAGCGCCTCGCCCGTCGCCGGCGGCTTCCCGCCGCCGGCCTTCAGGAGCAGGCGTGTCTCATGCGGCTGCATCGCCAGCCCGGCTGCCTGGGCGGCGGCGCGAACGGCTTCACCGGCTTCGTGGTCGGGGGGCTGGTCCTGGTCCATCTGGTCTCCTGCGGGGGTCGGGCGATCGAAACGGCCGCTTCCCGATTTTTCCGGCCGTGCGGTTCAGCGCACCCGTTCCGGGGCCTGGCCCTCCCAACGGCTGCGCCACTGTTCGAGCATCGCCCGGAACTGGTTCTTGCCAAGCTCCGCATCCGCCCTCGCCAACTCCTCCATGAAGACCATCCGCCCTGCCCCGTCCATCGCCTGCGGTGCCCGCTGCCCGGGCAGACCGCCGTGCACCCCCTCATCCCGGCCTGAGTGGAACAGGCAGATCCACAACGGCGCACGCCGTCGCAGGCAGGTGTTCAGGAACCAGGAGGTGCGGCCAATCACCTCCATAATCCATGATGGTTGCCGAAGTTCCCTCAGCCCTGGCGCCGCAACGCCGGAAGAACCTTGTCGCCAAAGGTCTCGATGAAGGCGCGCTGACCGGTGCCGACGTTGTGCAGATCGATGCTCTCGAAACCCAGTGCGGCGCATTCGCCCAGCCAATCCACGTATCTGGCGGGATCGGCTGAGATCATGACCGCCTCGTGCATATCCTCCGGCCGCACGAAGCGGGCTGCCGCCTCGAACTGGCGGGGTGAGCGGAGTTCCCAGTTCACGTCGCCGCCAAGCAGATTGAATCGCCATTGCTCATGCGCCTGGTGCAGCGCTTCGTCGGCGGTAGCGGCAAAGCAGAGATCGGCCTTGAGGTGGATCGGCTTTCCCTCGCCACCGCCACGGCGAAAGGCCTCGATTGTCCGCTTGAGCGTCGCGGGCCGTGCTCCGGCGGTCAGCAGCCCGTCTGCCCACCCACCGAGCCATTCCGCCGTCTCCTCGCTGGTGGCAGCACCGACCAGGCGCGTGGCCTGATCCGGACGCGACCAGATACGGGCGTCCACCACGCTCACCCGGCCGCGATGCGTCACGGTTTCTCCGGCCAGCAGCGCGCGCATGATCTGCGCCCCCTCCTTCAGCCTGGCGTTGCGCTCCGCTTTGTCGGGCCAGGGCTGGCCCGTCACGGCCTCGTTCATGGCCTGCCCACTTCCCAGGGCGACCCACGGCAGGCGCCCGGGAAACATCTGCCCGAGCGTGGCAATGGCTTGCGCAAGCACCGCGGGGCTGTAGCGCCAGCCGCCCGGCACGCTGATGGCGCCGAACTGCAGGTGCTTCGTCGCCTGCATCGCGGCGCCCAGCCACGCCCAGGCGAAGCCGGACTGGCCCTGCACCGGCGCCCAGGGCTGGAGATGATCGGAGGAGAAAGCCGCGTCGAACCCCGCGGCCTCGGCCTCCCCCACCCATGCAAGCAGGTCTCCGGGCGGAAACTGCTCATGGGAGATGTGATAACTGAAACGCGTCATGTCAGCCGACCTCATGCAACATGGCCAAAGAACCACCGCCATTTCCAGGATCGGGGCAGGCGGGCCGAGCCGGCGTGAGGATGCTCTCACGAAACCGCCAAACCTCGACCGCAGCCAGATCCCGGCGGTCCGGCCTCCGTCGTGCTTCGCCCGACAAACACGGCGCGGAAACCGGCGCACCACATCGCACCGGGCCCGGCTTGCTCCACGCCATCCCGGGCATAGGCGACCTCATGGCCTGTCCGGCATGGGCGCCCCGCCGGGAGCGAAGGCCCACGCTGCTTTTCCGGCTCAGACCTGATCACCCCTGGCGTGGTGGTGCGGCCTAGCTCGGGAATGGACCGGCGGACTTAACCTGTGCAAGCCGCGCTGCGCGGTGCGCCAGGGCTCGTGGAACCGTGATCGCCGAAAAGGCGGCTTCGCTCCGGCAGTTCGGATGGGTTCCGGTCGCGCGCGATCCTCGGATCGCTTCGCAGAACCGAGCAGCCCGACCGCATCGTCGTCCCTGCGGACACGACATCGCCCGCCGGGATCGCGATCCGGACCAACACCCGGACCACCCACGACTCCGACGCCCGAGCCATGCCCGCCAGCCGACACCAGCAGGCCGGCGGGCCGGTGGGCTAGGTGGCGAACACCGGCGCCGCCACGCCCTTGCCAACGGACGGCACCCCGGCCGTGACACTCCCGACGAGGATCATAACGGGCCTGCCAGAGTGCCATCCGGGCGCCTGGGCCACGAGGGCGTCCAGAGTGCCGCGCAGCATGGCGCCTTCCATGGCGGATAGCCACGCGGAGGGCGGCCGAGGTGCGGCGCGTGACAGACTTCATCGAAGGTCCCGGCCGCATTTTCGTGCTGCTCGTCATCGTGCTGATGTTCGTCCGCATCGTTCTGAACTGAGCCTCCCGCTCCGGCCACCCGCTGGCATGCAACACGGGAGGTGGCGGTTGTGGTCACTTCCGATTGGCTGGAGCGTGCTTGCCGACAACCACAGCCAGCAGTCCAGGCCACGCCGTCTTTCACCTCGATGCCTTGACCTGAGCCTGCCAGGCGAGCGGCCGTCCGGCGCCTCCGCCTTGCTCTGAGCGTGCCCCGCGTGCGCAGCGCCCACGGAGAAGCGGACAGAAATTGCCGGTCCGAGAGGACAACGAGGGCAGAGCCGCTTGCGCCGGCATGGCCTGACGCTCGCAAGGAGGCGTTCCCCAAATCTGTCACGGTCCGACAGCATCCGGGCGCCACAAGGCGGGCATGCAAAGGTTCTTCTTCGGCGCGACCAACGGTCACGGCCCGCGCCAGAATGGCACCGGCCTTGAGGTACCGACCGCCCGGGCGGCATGGCAGGAAGCCGTCGCAAGCCGATGGAGCACCGGGCGGGGCAGGCTGACGATCCGCTCCCCGGATATCGGCATCGATGTCCACGATGCCGGAGAGCACGCGGGTTTCGCGGCGGCTGCGCCGCGGGGCACGGTTTTTTCCGAAGAACCGCTTCCTCGCGGGAAGGCCAGGCCCAAAACGGCGGGGCCTCCGGGACTTCGCTTTCCCGGACCGGGGGTGCTTGCCCCTGGCCGGGCCTTTCCGGCCCGGGAATGCCCGCGTGTCAGGCCGGAAGCGTCCGGTCCCCCTCGCCCAGGGCCTTCTGCATGTAGACCACGTCCACCCAGCGCCCGAACTTCAGCCCCACCGCCCGCAGCAGCCCCGCCTGCTTGAAGCCCAGCGACAGGTGCAGCCCGATGGAGCCCACGTTCTCCGAGTCGCCGATCACCGCCACCATCTGCCGGAAGCCCGCCGCGGTCGCGCGGACCAGCAGCTCGGCCACCAGAGCCTTGCCCACGCCTTGTCCCCGCACGTCGTCCCGCACGTAGATCGAGTTCTCCGCCGTGTGGCGATAGGCCGAGCGCGGATGGAAATTGGCATAGTAGCCGTAGCCCAGCACCGTTCCCGCCTCGTCCTCCACCACCAGCCAGGCGAGGCCCGCGGCCTGAACGCGGGCCAGGCGGGCGGCCACCTCCTCCACCGGGGGCGGGGCCTCCTCGAAGGTGCCCGTGCCGTGCAGCACGTGGTGGGCATAGATCGCGGCGATGGCGGGGGCGTCTTCGGGCTTGGCGTCGCGGATGGGCATGCACCGATGCCTAGAGCAGATCGCCGGGGTGGGGAATCACCCCGGCGTGAAAATGACGCCTCAGGCCGGCAGCCCCAGCCGACCGGCCAGCGCCTCGGCCAGCGCCAGCAGCGCCCGGTCCCGCCCCGGCGCGGCCACAAGCGAGAGCCCGGCGGGGATGCCGCGCACCGTCCCGGCCGGCACCGAAACCTCCGGCAGCCCGGCCAGCCCGGCGATCGCCGTGACCCCGATCGTCGCCTCGCGCACCTGCTGCTGCTCCGCCAGGCTTGAGGTCAGCAGGGGCGGCAGCACCGCCGAGGTCGGGTAGGCCATCACCGCGCCGCCGCCCAGCAGGCCGAGGATGCGGCGGCGGAATCCCTGGCGGAAGGCACGCCCGGCCGCCCCAAGCCCGGGGGGCAGGTCGCGCGACATGGCGAAGCGCTCCCCGACGCCGGGTCCGAAGGCGGGGGTGGTCGCGGCGATCCAATCCCCCAGCGTGGCCCAGGCCTCCTCCGCCTGGGCGCGGCGATAGGCCTCGTAGAGCCCGGGCAGCGTCTCGGGCACGGGGCAGACCGGGATGCCCGGCCCAAGCAGCGCCTCCAGCGGCTCGACGGCCAGGCGCAGGGCGTCGGCGATTGCGGGATCGGCGTTGATCCAGGCCTCCTTCACCAGCAGCAACGGTCCGAGCGGTCCCTCCCCACCTTCTGGCAGCAGCGCCTCCCCGGCCAGGCGCAGCACGGAGGCGCGGCCGGCGAACCATCCGGCGGTGTCGTACGACGGCGCCAGCGCCCGCGCGCCCACCAGCGAGACCGCTCCCCAGCTCGGCCGGATGCCGAAGATCCCGCAATAGGAGGCTGGGATCCGCACCGAGCCGCCAGTGTCCGAGCCGAGCGCGATGTCCACCTCGCCCGATGCCACGGCAGACGCGCTGCCGCAGGAGGAACCGCCGGGAAAGCGGTCCGGCGCGCGCGGGTTGAGGGGAGTGCCATACCAGGCATTCTCCCCGGTCAGGCCAAAGGCGAGCTCGACGGTCTTGGTCTTGCCCAGGAAGCGGGCCCCGGCTTCCGCGAGGGTCAGCACGGCGCCCGCGGTCGCCTGCGGCACGGGATGGGTGCGCGCCCAGTCCGGGTTGCCATAGGTCGTGGGCACCCCGGCCACGTCGTAAAGGTCCTTGGCGGCGAAGGTCAGCCCGGACAGGGGACCATCCCCTGAGGCGAGCGCCGCGCGCGGGCCGGGCATGAAGCCGCTGTCGCGCTCCGCCTTGGACAATTCCTCGCCCGCCATGCCCGCTCCCCTCGCTGCTCGCCCGGATGCTGCGTCAGCGAAGACGCCCTGTCCAACCCGGGCGCGGGCGCGACGGTTCAGGCCAGCGCGGCGCCGAGAAGCAGGCAGGCCCCCGCGCCGAGGCTGAGCACCCAGCGCAGGCGCAGATAGGCCGCGGGAACCAGCCCGCGCCGGGCCGCCAGGGTTTCCACCGCCGCGGTGGCGGCAAGGATCGCCGCCAGCCCCACCAGCCCCCCGCGGAGAGGCACCAGCAGCGCCACCCAGGCCAGCAGCGCCGGCACCACCCCCAGCCCGAACCGCGCCCAGGCCACCCGCTCCTCCCCCGGCGCCGGGCGCAGCGCGAATCCCCAGTGAACCGCCCCCAGAAAGGCAGCGATCGTTGCCCCATAGGCCTGCAGCAGCAGGAGAAGCACCGGCCGCCCGTCCGGCAGGGCGCCGGCAAGGAGCGCGAGGCCGGCGAAGGGGATCAGTCCGGCCGGGCCGAGAATCCGGGCGGGGGCCGGCAGGGCCAGCGTCGAGGTGTCGGGCATGGTCGCCAGATCGTGCGCCTGGGCCCGCCGGCAAGCCCTCAGCCGGTGGCCTTGACCCAGGACAGGGGTTCCTGCGGAACGCGGGAGAGCGGCGCCTGGGGGCGCCCCGCCGCATCCCAGTTGCGGTCGTCCAGCCAGGCCGCGATGGCATCGCGCCGCGCCGGCCATTCATCGTCCAGGATGGAGAACTGGGCGGTGTCCCGCAGCCGCCCCTTGATGACCTTGATGGCCCGCAGCGTCCCCTCGTAGCGGAAGCCCAGCCGGGCCGCCGCCGCGCGGGACGGGGCATTCAGCGCGTGGCACTTCCATACCAGCCGGCGGTATCCCAGCTCGTCCATGGCGTGACGCATCAGCAGGAACATCGCCTCGGTCGCAGCCCGCGTCCGCTGCATCCGGGGGGAGAACCAGATGTTGCCGATCTCGATGGCCGAATCGGCAGGGGCGATCTCCATCAGCGTCAGCCAGCCATCGGCGGTGCCGGTCAGGCCCGGGCGAACGGCCCAGGCCAGGGGGTCGTGCTGGGCCGCGAAGGCCGCCACGTGGCGGCGCATGGCGGCCTCGTCCGCGAAGGGGCCATAGCCCATGTAAGCCCAGCCCGCCTCGGCGCCCGGCGCCTGGGTGGCGGCCCAAAGCTCCGCGGAATGATCGGCGTGCAGGGGCTCCAGCGTGACGCTGGCGCCGCGGTGCGGCACGCGTGCGGGCAGCGGGCGCGGGGTGGGATCGACTTCTGGCCCGAGCGGCGGGCCGGACGGGGAAGGAGGAGGCGGTGTTCCGGACATGGCTGCGATGCTGCCGGGAGCGGCCGTCCGGCTCAAGCCGCGCCGCTTGCCGCATTGCACAACCGGCGCGGCCATCCCATACGATCCTGCCATGCCGACCGCCGATGCCCCCGCCGCCCATGGCCGCCCCGCCCTGACCGCCTTCCTGTCCGAAAGGGTGCTCGACGTCCGCCACTGGACCGACCGC
>NZ_JBHLVZ010000101.1:0-19752 GCF_042433125.1 Muricoccus vinaceus
CATCGTCGCGTTCCCAGTGGCAGGTCACCGCGGCCAGCCCGTCCGGGTCGGTCAGGGTGCCGACCGAGGCCGCCAACACCTCGCCACGCGTGGCCGTACTGGCGACCGCCGGTGCGCCGCTGGCTTGGTGGTCCACCGCCACGCTCAGGCCGCCCGCAACGTTGGTGAGCACAAGGTCGTTGCCGGCCATGTCGCGGAGCGTGGTGCCAGTGCCGAGGATGAGCCCGCTCACCTTCAGCTCGCGAGTACCATCGGCGGCGGACAGCTCGTACTGGAACACCAGCGAATGCCGTCCTCCCCCCCCGCGCCGCCGGAAAGCACGGCGCCGTTGGACAGGATCAGCGCGGCCTCGCCACCAGAGGAGAGGGTGATCGCCTCGCCCAGGGTCACTATCACCGCAGCAACCGTGCCGGGGTGCAACGGGCCGGTCGCGGTCGAGCCATCCACCGTCACAGAAATGCCGGCGAGCACCGGCGCGGTCATGTCCACCACCACTGCCAGGGCGTCGGAGGCAACGAAGCTGTTGGCGGCGGCGTCGGTGGCCACGGCGGAGAGGCTGTAGGTGCCCTCCGCCAGCGGGGCGGTCAGGGTAACGGTCTGCGGACTGCCGCGGTGGCGGAGGCCACGGCATGTAGGTGGCGACATCATTGTTTAACATACGAAACGATAGGGATCCCGCCGTGGTATCGACCGTGAGCGCCCTGCTCGTATCCAACGTCAGGGTGAGTGCAGCGCCGACGCCGAGAGAGCCTGTGGTGACACCGTTGAGAACAACGTCGATCTTGGGAACTAAAGTGGCCACGCATTGGCCATTTTGAACAGGAAGCGGCAGGATCCCTCGCGCTTACACCGATCCACCACCTGAGGCGGGCGGCACCGACGAGAAGCAGCCTGGAAAGGCGAGGTTCGCCATGGCTCAGTCAAGATCGTTTATCGCTTACCAACCGAAGCCCAATCGGCGTGGTTGAAGGCAGATGGGCTTGAGGGGTGCTGTCAGGCTGCCACCGTACGGACCAGGGAGCACTTGATCGGCGAAGCCTTCAGGCGGCGGACGCTGTCCTAGTACCTCCCGTCAAGTGCGGAACGCGGCGCTACGGGCGACGCGGTAATCGGTGGCACGCAGGCATTGACGGCGGCGCTGAAGGTGGTTGTGGATACGGCCGTGATTGGCGAGGAAGCGCTGTGCAGGCCGCACCGACTTGAGCCGTTTCATCTGTCGTTCTCGTTGCCGGGTTGGCTGGTGTGATAGCTCGGCCCGGTTGCTGCGATCGCGGCTCTGCCGGTGCTCCATCCCGGGCAGGATTTCGCGCCTTGCCGCGGCATCGCCCTTCAGCTTGCCCGTCGGGACCACCCGCGGTGCATATTGCAAACCCTTCAGCAACTTGCGGCAGAACCGCATGGCCGCCTTCGCTCGCCGGCTCTGCACCAGCATGTCGGTCACGATACCGTCCTGACCGCCCACCAGAGGTCGTGCTGCTGACGGCGGATGCGGATGAACACCTCATCCATGTGCCGTTTGCTGCTCTGCCCGAGCCGACACCGCTTCAATGCGCTGGCAGATAGCCAGCCGAAGCGCAGCGCGTTGTTCGCGGATGCTTCCGTGGCTGGCCACGACGCCTCGGGCGGCCAGGATCAGCTCGACGTCGCCAAGGCCCAAACTGAAGCAGCGATACAGCCACACCGTATGCTGGATAAACATCGACCGGACAGTGGAAGCCGCAATAGCGATTGGATGAGGTCGTCATGCCTGGCAGGTCGCCACTGCCCCATCGTGCCGCCAGCCTGACAAGGCCCTCCGAGAGCATGGTGCCGCTGCGGCGCCCTCGGCAGGTGCCGATCTGCAGACTATTGTTTTGGCACTCCCGCCAAAGCGGCGACTCCTTCAATGAATCGGATCTGGTCTGGCAGCGCCGCAGCGAAAGCCGCCCCGCCCATCAGCTCGGGGATAAGCCCTGCGCCGAGCATGCGCTCGGTCATGACCGGCGTGGCGAGCCGCTGCCGCAGCGCGCGCTCGATCATGAGCACGACGTTGTCCGGGGTTCCCGCGGGTGCGAAGACACCGATCCAGGCGGGGAACTCCAGGCCGGCCATTCCGGCCTCTGCTGCGGTCGGTACGTCGGGCAGGCCGGTGAATCGCTGCGGTGTCATGACGGCCAGCGCGCGGAGCTGACCGGCACGGGCCTGTGGTGCCGCGTTCGAGATGGAATCGAACATCAGCTGCACCTGCCCGCCGAGCAGGGCCGTCGAGGCCGGCACGGCGCCGTTGAACGGCACGTGCAGCAGTCTCGTTTCCGTCCGACTCTGAAAAAGTTCCCCGGCGAGGTGCAGGATGGTCCCTGTGCCGGAGGAGCCATAGGCAATGGCTTCGGGCGATTGCCTCGCCCGGTCCACGAGCTCGCGCAGCGTCGTCACGGGGAGCGAGGGGTGTGCCACGATGAGCACGGGCCCCTGTGCAACCAGGGAGACGGGGCGGAAGTCCCTGATGGGATCATAGGGCATCTCGGCCCGCACGACAGGCGCGATCACCTGGGTGGAGGAAGAGGTAACCAGGAGGGTGTATCCGTCGGGCCGCGCCTTCGCCACATAGTTCGCGCCGATGGTGCCGCCCGCGCCCGGCCGGTTCTCCACCACGAAGAACTGTCCCAGCTCCTTCTGCAACTCCTCGGCAGCCAGGCGGGCGACGAAGTCCACCGGTGACCCCGGCGGGAAAGGATTGACCAGGCGAACGCCCCGCGCCGGGTATGTCTCGGCGGCGGCAAGTCCTGACCAAGCGGCCATGACGCAGCCGGCCAGCATCGCGATCCATCGCACCACGCCGTCTCCTTCCTTCCGTTACCTTCCCGCCAAGTCGCGGCGCGAGCGGAAGCCTTCCGTGCAGGCCCCGGGCCTTCCGTGCTGCCCCTCCTTCGCGCCGGGCATCAGCCAGGCCGCCACCTCGGGCATCGCCAGCACCTTCGGCAGAAGCGGGAAGGAACGGCCGAAGTCGCTCTCGAAGATCGCCACGCAGCCTGCCAGCTTGGCCGCCACGGCCGCCCGAGAAGGTGGGTCCTGCGGCGATCCGGGAATCGCCTGACGAGAGAAGCGGGCGATGCGCTCACCGGCGCCGTCCAGCACGTCCATCGTGACCTCGCCAGCGGTGATGTCGCCGCCGCTGTCCTGCGCCGAAGCATCCGACAGCTCGATGCGATCGAGGAGGCGCAGGATGTCGGCCCTTGGTGCCGTCTCGTCGAAGTGACGCAGGCCCGGGGCGCCGTCCAGCAGGGCTGTTGCGATGCAGTAGGGACCGGAGAACTTGGCTTCCAGGCCGCTAGCCGGCCGGTCGTAGCGCAGCACCTCAAGGCTGCGCTTCGGAGCCAGCACCCGGAAGCGCGCCCCGGCATCCGCCACCCGCGCACCGAGTGCGGCCCTGGCGTCAAGGGCGAGGCCGATCAGGCGATGGCTGGCGTAACAGCAGGGATAGAGCTTGACTGCGAGCAGGTCGGGACGCGAACGAAAGGCGTCCTCGCCGGGATCGGCGATCCCGTCATCCGCGCCGTAGAGATCGGCGTAGCCGCCGGGCGCAAAGATGTCCGGGCTTCCCTGGAGGCCGGCTGCGGCGAGCCGGGCGGCGCGCAGGCCGGCCGCGGCGGCGAGCCCGGCCTGGGCCGGCTTCGCCATGGTGCCGAAGTTGACCCGCAGGCCACCGGACTGCGCGGCCGCCAGGGCGAAGGCGGAGGCGAGCTGCCGCTCGTCGAGGCGCCGGAGCCGCCCGGCCGCCGCGGCAGCGGCGAAGGCGCCGATCGTCCCGGTGCCATGCCAACCGCGATGATAGTGGCCGGGCCCGACGCGCCGCGCGACGGCGAGGGCGGCGGTCAGGCCGGCCGCGAAGGCGGCCAGGATTTCGTCCGGATCGTCGTCGCGGTCGATGCGGAGGATCGCCGGCAGGATCACCGCGCTCGGGTGCGTCGCGCTGTCGAGATACACGTCGTCGAAATCGAGCGCGTGCGCGGCGATGGCGTCGATCATGACCGCCGCATCCTCGCCCTCCAGCGCATCGCCGGACCAGGAGCGGGCGCCACCTCCCTCATAGGCCTTCAGGCTGGCCGTAACCGCCGGCTCGGCCCAGCCCGCGGCGGCGACGCCAACCGTGTCGGCGATGGCCCGGCCGAGAAGGTCGCGGTGAGCGGTATCGCCCGCATCGCTGGCCCGAACCGCGGCCGAAAGCCGTGCGATGAAGTTCGACGCCACGCTGCCTCCCCACGCCCGCCGCCGGTCTGCCGAGGAAGGTGGCCGGCTAGCATTCTCGCTTGCACATCCGGTAGCACCATCTACCATGCCGTTCAACAGAAGCATTTTCCGTTGAACGGAAGAATATGGAGGAAGGCGTCCGCCGTGCATCGTCGCACTCTGACCCGGCTCTCGGCATCCGGCCTTGCCGGCTGCGCTCTCGCCCCGATCGCGTGGGCACAGACCGGACCCGCGCAGGACTACCCGACGAAACCGGTGAGCATCGTCGTGCCGTTCCCTCCAGGCGGCGGAACCGACGTGCTGATCCGGCTGATGACGGAGCGCCTCGGCGCATTGCTCGGCCAGCCCGTGGTTGTGGACAACCGGCCGGGCGCGACCGGCAGCATCGGGAACGATCGTGTCGCGAAGGCGGCGCCGGATGGCTACACCTTGCTGGCGCAGGCCTCCATCATCGGCGTCTTTCCGCACATGCTTCCCGGCCTTCTCTACAATCCCCTGCGGGATTTCGCGGCCATCGGCATGATCGGCGAGACGCCGACGGTCTTCGTCGTGCATCCCGATTTTCCGGCCACCGTCCTGAAGGACCTGGCCGCGCCTTCCCGACGCAAGCCGCTGACCTTCGGGACCGCCGGGATCGGGTCCCCGCAGCACCTCGGCACCGAGCGGATGACACGGGAGCTGGGCATTGCCGCCGAGCACGTGCCCTACCGGGGCACGGCGCCCGCCGTCACGGACCTGCTGGGCCGGCAGATCGACTTCGCGGCCTTCAGCCTGAGCTCCGTGCTGCCGCTCATCCGGGAGGGAAAGCTGAAGGCGCTCGCAATTCACCGGGCGCGGCGATCGGCGCTCGCGCCGGAGATACCGGCGGCCTCGGAGCAGGGGGTGAACGATGCGGGATCGAGCGTGCGGTTCCTGCTGCTCGCTCCCGCGCGCACGCCCGCCGAAACCATCGGGCGCCTGAACGCGACGCTCAACGCCGTCCTTCGCGTCCCGGATGTCGCGAAGGGCTTCGCCGACCGGGGCTACGAGGTCATCGCCTCCACGCCGGAGTTCGCGCAGGCCGACGTGGCCGAGCAAGAGCGAATCTGGGCGCCGGTCGTGCGCCAGCTCGGCATCTCGCTGACCGACTAGGGCGCGAGGCCACGGGAACAGGGAGAGACGCATGGCACCGGACATGGGCGGGAAGGTCGCGATCGTGACGGGCGGCGCCGGCGGGATCGGCCGTGCCACCGCCGCGCTGTTCCGCCGGCACGGCGCCCGCGTGGCGCTGTTCGACCGGGACGAGGCGGGCCTCGTCACGGCCGCCGGCTCGGATGCCGACACGATCACGGCGGTGGTGGACGTCACCGACGCTTCCGCCGTTGCCGCGGCCTGCGCACGGGTCGAGGAGCGGCTCGGCCGGATCGACATCCTCGTCAACGTGGCCGGCGGTGGCCTGCCGCGGACGCTGGACGCCACGCCGCCCGCCGACTGGGACCGGATCGTCGCCCTGAACCTGAGCGCGCCGTTCTACCTCATCCAGGCCGTCGCGCCGGCGATGCGGCGGGCAGGGGGCGGGGCCGTCGTGACCGTCTCCTCCCTCGCCGCGCTGCAGATCTCGCTGAACAACGGGGCGAGCTACACCTCCGCCAAGTCGGGCGTGCTCGGCCTGACCCGTCATGCGGCCTTCGAGCTGGCGCGTGACCGCATCCGCGTGAACGCGGTGCTTCCCGGACCCATCATGACGCCGCAGATGGACGCGAAGATCGATGACGCGACGCGAGAGGCGATCCCGCGCAAGGTGCCGCTCGGGCGCTGGCTGACCCCGGAGGAGGTCGCGGCGCCGATCCTGTTCCTGTGCTCCGACGCGGCCTCGGGATGCACGGGCACGCACCTCGTCGTGGACGGGGGCCTCCACATCGGCTCGCCCACCGACGCGGCAACCTACTTCGCGCGGCGGGAGGACTGACGGCGTCAGCCCGCCAGCGGGGGATAGGGGCCCTTGTAGCCCAGCGCGCGGCTCAGGAGCCCGGCCTGCTGCTTCAGCAGCGACGTCAAGCCCGGTTCCTGCCCGGCCTCGAAGCGCATCTGCGGGATGGTCAGGCACAGGCTTCCAACCACCCTGCCGCCGGTCATGAGGACCGGTGCGCCCAGGCCGACCGCCCCCGGGATCTTCTCGCCCCAGGAGACGGCATGGCCCCGGGCGCGAATGGCGTGCAGGTCGGCCCGCAGCGTCTCCCGCGCCGGGGCCGGGCGCCCATCGGCCGGTGACGGCGTGCCCAGGGCGATGGCCGCGTCCTGCTCGGCCTCCGGCAGAAAGGCGAGCACCGATCGGCCCGTCGCCCCCCAGAGCAGGCTGTGCGCGGCGTAGATCCGCAGCTCGTAGCGAAGGGGATGGGAGGAGTTGATGCCCTCGAGCACGCTGACCTGGTGCGTGGCGGGAAGGTACACGACGAACAGGCAGGCCTCGTTGCACCCGTCCACCACCGCCTGCATGAAGGGACGCGCGATCGTCTTCAGGCTGGAGCCCGTCGCGATGAGGGAGCTGATCCGGATCAGCTCCACCCCGACCTGGTAGCGGCGGGATGCGGGGTCGTGCTGAACGATTCCCTCGGCGATCAGGAGCTGCAGCAGCCGGTGGACGGTGCTGGCCGGAAGCTGCAGCCGGTCCGAGATCTGGGTGACGGTGACCTCGCCGCCGGCCTCCGCAAGGACACGGAGCAGCCGCACGACGCGCATCACCGTGCCGGTCGATTTCGCGTCGGTCGTGTCGGACATGCTCGCCGGTCCCCCCGGAGGCGCGGAAAGCCACCTCGGATGCGATAGGAGAAAGCCTCCGGCCGTTCAAGGATGGTCAGGTGTCCGGAGGCGCGGCCTTGCCCTTCACCGTCACGCCGGCCCAGGCCTCGAAGTGGCGGACGAGTTCGGAGTAATCCTGGTCGGGCGCGCCCCGCGACACCCCGTAGTTCCAGAGCGTCGACACGTGATCGCCGACGAAGGTGGGCATGCCCAGCGACCGGCCGAGCTCGCGGTAAAGATCGATGTCCTTGGTCCCGATCGCCAGCGGGCCGCCATAGTCGAAGCTGCGCGGGAGCACGGCCTTCGGGAACTTGTCCGTCGTGGCCGAGTTGCGCCCGGTGCCGGCGTTCACGACCTCCAGCAGGAGGTCCGCGTCCAGGCCCGCCTTCACGCCGAGGACGATCGCCTCGCAGGCCGCCAGCATGCCGGCGAAGGAGATGAGGTTGTTCACGAGCTTCGCGACCTGGGCGAGGCCGGGTGCGTCGCCCACCACGAGGACGCGCCGGGCGAGGTCCGCGAGCACGGGAGCGAGCCGCTCCCGCGCCGTGGCCGACGCCGCGAGGATGGTGGTGAGGTTGCCCTCGGCCGCCCAGGCCGGGCCGCCGCTGACGGGCATGTCGGCCAGTTCGATGCCCGTTCCGTCCAGGCCATGCGCGATGGCGGCAACGGTCGGCTGGCCGATGGTGGACGCCTCGACGTAGACGCGCACGGTGCCGCCACGGGCGACGCCGTCCTCGCCCAGGGCGGCCGCCAGGCTGGCCTCGCGCGAGGGCAGGCAGGCGAAGACGATGGTGGCCTGTTCCGCGACCGCGCGCGGCGTGGGCATCCGCTCGGCGCCGCGCGCGAGGAGCGGCGCGAGAGCCGCCGTGTCGGGATCGCACACGGCCAGGGCGTGGCCCTTGCCGAGCAGGCGAGCGGCCATGGCGCCGCCCATGTGCCCGCAGCCGATGAAGCCGATCCGCTCCGCTGGCATCATCGGGTCATTCCACGAGGATGCGGCCGTTGCGGGTGAGCACCTGCCCGTCCACGGTGATCTCGGGCGCGCTGATCACCCCCTCCAGCCGGAGGCGGGCATGGCAGGTTCCGCCGAGGGCGATCGTGTCGCCGATGCCGATGTGGGACGTGCCGTATTTCTTCTTGTCCGTGCGCATGCTTCCCGTCGGCGTCACCTTGGGGTTGAGGCCGATGGCCACCTCGGCGGGCGCGTTCAGGTTGTTGGGGTCGTCGTGCTTGCGCAGGATGTCGTTCCAGATCTCCGCCTCGCGGCCGCCCTCGATCGCGGTGACCATGCCCCTGCGGATGGTGAGCCGCAGCGGCTCCCGGATCCGGCCGACGGAATGAGCCGTGAGGTCGAAGACCACGGTGCCTTCCCCGGTTCCCTCCATGGGGCAGACATGGGCCTCGCCATCCGGGAAGGCGCAGCCACCCCCACCGTCCGGGCGCAGGCGCAGGGGCAGGCCCGCGATCGAGCGGCCTGGGCGTCCCTTGATGCTCGCCGTCAGGTCGGTGCCGTTGTCGCAGCGCACCCGGACCGTCTCGCCCGCGCTGAAGACCGCGGCGAGCTTCTGACCGAGGGCGTTGAGGGCATGGTAGTCGGCCGAGGCCGGCCCGTCCGGCGCCAGCATCGCCGGGGTCAGCTCCTCCATGAGGATGAAGCGCTGGCCCCGGTCGACCAGCGCGTCCGTGATCGGCGCGTGCGCCATCGCGGTGCTCGTCAGATAGATGCAGAGGTCCACGTCATCGCCCATGGCCGCCCGGCGGATCGGTGCGACGGGGTCGGTGGCATGCGTTTCGCGCGGGCTCATGATCGTGACGACCGGCTCGATCCCCATCTCCCGCGCGGCGGTGGAGAGACCCTGCCAGAGAAGCGGGTCCATGGCCGTGTCGGTGATGATGAGGATCCGGTCGCCGGACTTCGCGTTCAGTTCCAGCGGTGTTCGGAGCATCCGCGTGATTTCGGCTAGGTCGGGCATCGGTGCCATCTCTCCCGCTTCCAAGGCACGCTGCTTGTACAACAGGCGCCCCGTTTTCCGTTTATCGGAATGTAATTCCGAACTTAGGGCGAGGTTGGACCTTCGGCAAGCTGGAGGTCACGCCTGACCTTGGCGAGGTCCGGCGCCGGATGCCGCGGGTGCGGGACGGAACGATTGCGCCGGTCAGGCACAGTTCGGGGACGGGCTGGAGGCGGGCGCAGTGGTGACCCTGTCAGAGCAACTTCGTTGACAAACGCAACCGCGCCTCCTTAGCATTGCGCCAGACAGTGCAGTGTATCGCCAGACGGACATTCTGGCGGTGCTGAAGGCAAGAGCCTCGCACGTCGGACGGGAAAGCCCGGAGGAGCCGCGCCATGCAGATCTCCATCATCCAAGCGCCTCCGGCAGCCCGGATCCCGGTGCCGGAGCCCGGGCTGACCGCGCACGAGCTTCTCCAGCGGGCGATCTCGCTCCGCCCGTTGCTGCGGGAGCGCCAGGCCGAGCATGAGGAACTGGGCACCTACGCCGAGGATGTGCACGAGACCTTCGAGCGGATGGGCTTCTACCGGATCACGCAGCCCCGGATGTTCGGCGGCTACGAGTTTCCGCCCTCGGTGTTCTTCCGGACCATGCTGGAGGTGTCCCGCGGGGACCCGGGCGTGGGCTGGTGTCTGACGCTCGCGGCGTCGCATGCCTTTCTCCTCGCGTCGCATTGGCCCGAGCGGGCTCAGCGCGAACTGTTCGGTCCGGCCGGGCACTTCATCGCGCCGCACCGTGCGCAGCCGCTCGGCACCGCCACACCCGTGCCGGGCGGCTATCGCGTGGAGGGGCGCTGGAACTACTCCTCGGGCGTTCCGCACGCGACGCACTTCATCGGCACGGCGACGCTCCAGGCTGAGGGGGAGGCGCCCGCGCCGGTGCTTGTCGTGGTTCCCCGCGCCGCCTGCATGATCGTGCCGGACTGGGGTGGGGACGAGATTCTGGGCATGCGCTCCTCGGGTTCCAACACGGTGGTCGTGGAGGGAACGGTCATCCCGGCGCACCACGTCGTGCCGTTCAACGCGCAGTTCTGCCGGCCGGACGAGATGGTGGATGGCACGCCTGGAACGCGCCTGCACGGTAACCCCATGTATCTCGGCCGCATTATGGGGCTCTACCACGCCTCGCTCGTTTCCGTGGTGATCGGGGCCGCCTGGGCGGCAATCGACGAGTACGAGGCGATCATCGGCCGCTTCAAGGTGCCGACGGATGCAAGCCTGCTGCGGGCTGACCACCACGACTCCCAGCGCGCGCTCGGGCTTGCCATCGCGCGGGCGGATGCGGCGGAAGCGATCCTCGTCCGCACGCTCGACTGGTACATGGAGCTGTGCGAGCGATGGGCGGCGGATGGCACGCCGATCAGCGTGGAGGAGAACCTGCGGCTGCGCGCGGTGCTGCAGCAGGCCGGCGCCATCGGATCGGATGTGGTTGAGACGCTGATGCGGTCGGCCGGTGCCTTCACGACGAAGAAGGGCAACCGGCTGCAGCGCTACTTCCGGGACGTGACGATGTACCGCACACACAGTTCGGCCCAGCAGGAGGAATTCGCGACCTTCGTCGGGCGCGCGCATCTCGGCCGGCCTGTCGGTATGCGCGGCCTCTAGGAGCCCGCGCCGTGAACGGGATGGTGCGCCCGTCACCACCGGTGCTGGCCAGCGAGGGCTTCTTCTGGGTCGGCGTGCAGCACCGTCCGCTGGCGCATGGCCTGGGCGCCGCTGGCCAGATGTACGTGAAGTACCAGGTTCCCGCCGACCGGCGTCACGCCTTGCCCGTGGTGATGGTGCATGGCGGCGGCGGCCAGGGCCTGGACTACCTCGGGACGCCCGACGGGCGCCCGGGCTGGGCGAGCTTCTTCCTGCGCAGGGGCCATGCCGTCTATGTCGTCGACAGGACCGCGCATGGCCGCTCCCCCTCCCATCCTGCCCTCCACGGGAAGCCGGGGATGCCACCGTCCTACGAGGCGATGCTTCGTCGCTTCGTGGCGCCGGAGACCGAGCCGGTGGCCTATCCGCAGGCGCGGTTGCACACGCAGTGGCCCGGCGAGGCGGCGATCGGCGACCACGTGCTGGACCAGTTCCTCGCGGGGCAGGGGCCGCCGCTCGATGATCTCGCCCACGTGCATGCCGAGATGCGGCGTTGCGCGGCCGCCTTGCTCGACCAGATCGGGCCGGCCGTTCTGATGACCCATTCGGCGGGCGGTCCCTTCGGTTGGCTGGCCGCCGACGAAAGGCCGTCCCTCGTGCGGGCCATCGTCGCGGTGGAGCCCCAAGGGCCGGCCTTTACCGAGGGGCCCGGTGGGGTGCTGAGCTGGGGACTGGCCGCTTCCCCGATGACCTACGACCCGCCCGCTGCCGCGCCGGAGGAGCTTGCGCGCGCCTGGCGGAAAGCCCCAGGGCCGGATCTGCGCGATTGCATGGTGCAGGCGGAGCCGGCCCGGCGATTGCCGAACCTACAGGGCGTGCCCATCGCCGTTGTGACCGGCGAAGCCTCGTGGAAAGCGCAGCTTGACCACGGTACCGTGGACTTCCTGCGGCAGGCTGGCGCCCCGGTGGAGCACCTCCGGCTCGAGGAGCACGGGCTGCACGGCAACGGGCACATGATGATGCTGGAGCGCAACAGCGACGAGGTGGCCGCACTGCTGGCCGATTGGATCGAGCGGACGACGGCCATGGGTTGAAGCGACCGCCAGGGGGGACCAACCGCCCGGCGACCTGTAGGGGAGGAGATGATGGTGTTTTCGGTGACGCGCCGGGCCCTTCTGGGCGCGGTCCCTGCCACGGCCTTGGCGGGGCTGGGCCGGCCACGGGAGGCCATGGCGCAGAAGCTCGACCGCCCGGCCCGGCTCGTGGTGAACTTCTCGGCTGGCGGCGTGATGGACACGGTGGCGCGTCTCTATGCCGACCGTCTTCGGGGCCTCTATGCCCCGCAGGTCATCGTGGACAACCGGCCCGGTGCCGCCGCGCGGATCGGCGTCGAACTCGTGAAAGCCGCCCAGCCGGATGGCCTCACCGTTCTGATGACTCCCGAGACGATGATGGTCCTCTATCCCTACATTTACACGCGGACGCTGCGCTACGATCCCACTCGCGACTTCATCCCCGTGACCGGCCTGTCATCCTTCGGCTTCACCTGGATCGTGGACGCGAACCACCCGGCGAAAACCCTGGCCGAGTTCATCGACTGGGCCAGGAAGCGGCCCGAGGTTGACTTCGCGACGCCGGCCGCGGGCTCCCTGCCGCACTTCGTTTCCGTGATGATGGCGAGAACGCTGGGAATACGCCTCAACCACGTGCCCTATCGCGAGATGTCCATGGCCTTCGCCGATCTCAACGGAGGAAGGATCTCGGCCTATATGTCCGTGATCGGGACAGCCGCGGAGCAGCACCGCTCAGGACGCGTTCGGGCACTGGCCGTCACCATGCCCGAGCGCGTATCCACGCTGCCCGATGTGCCGACCTTTGCGGAGCTGGGCCATCCGCAACTCACCGCCGACGAGTGGTACGGGATCTTCCTTCCTGCCGGCACGCCGGACGGCATCGTGCGTTCCCTGTACGGCGCCATCAACGAGGTCGCGTCCACCGCCGAGATGCGCGCCGCCCTGGCGAGGGTCGAGCAATACCCCGTCAGCACCACGCCGTTCGAGTACGCCGCAAGGCTCAGGGCGGAGCGGGACCGGTGGGGCCCTGTCGTGCGGGAGTCCGGCTACGAGGTGGGGGAATGAGCATGGACACCACAGATCGCCCCAGCGCGCCGATACGGGGTCTCGTGCGCCGGACCGCGCTGGGCGCGACGCTCGGCGGAATTCTGGCTGGTTCCGCCCGGGCGCAGCCGGTGGTTGATCGGCCCGCCCGCCTGCTGGTCGGCTTCCCGGCTGGTGGAGCGGCGGACATCGTGGCGAGGATCTACGCTGAGCAGCTTCGTGGCAGCTACGCCCAGCAGGTGGTTGTCGAGAACCGGTCCGGCGCCGCGGCGCGCATCGCGCTCGAGGCTGCGAAGGCCGCGGCGCCGGATGGCACGACGCTCGTGTTCACGCCGGAGAGCATGCTGAGCGTCTATCCCCACATCTACCTGCGGACGCTGCGCTATGACGGGGTGAAGGACTTCGTGCCCGGTGGCGCTGCCTCCTCCTTCGGCTTCGCCTTCGTCGTAGCCACGGACCACCCCGCCCGCGATCTCAAGAGCTTCGCGGAGTGGGCGCACACGCAGCGCGACGTCTCTTATTGCAGTCCCGCCGCCGGCTCCGTGCCGCATTTCCTGGCGGAGATGATGTCCCGCAAGCTTGACCTGCGGCTGATGCATGTCGCCTACCGCGGCGTCGGCCCCGCCTTGCCGGATCTCTCCACCGGGCGGCTCAGCGCGATCATGGGGGTGATCGGCGACATGGCGGAGCAGCACCGCAGCGGCCATTTGCGCGTGCTGGCGGTTTCCTCGCCGCAGCGCGTCGCCTCGTTGCCGGAGGTGCCGACCTTTGCGGAGCTGGGGTACCCGGACCTGACCTCGGAGGAGGTCTACACGATCCTGTTGCCGGCCGGGTCGCCCCCGCCGGTGGTGGACGGGCTGGAGCGCGCGATCGCCTCGGCCTCGGTCAGGGCCGAGCTGCGCACCGGCCTGGCGAAGATGGAACAGGTTCCGGTTCGTCTTGGCTCGCGCGGGATGGCCGAGCGGATCCGCAGCGAGCGCGATCGCTGGGGACCAATCGTCCGGGCCACCGGATATACTGCCGAGGAATGAGCCCTGCCGCGCCGGCGGCGTGCTCCAAGCAGACGAGGAGTTGGAATGATCGAGACGGACGTGCTGATTGTTGGCAGCGGGCCCGCGGGTTCGTCGGCCGCGCTGATGCTGAGCACCTACGGCATCCCGAACGTACTGGTGACCAAGTACCGCTGGCTGGCCGACACCCCCCGCGCGCACATCACCAATCAGCGCACCATGGAGATCCTGCGCGACCTCGGGGTGGAAGACGAAGTGACGGCGCTCGCCACGCCGCAGGACTGGATGGGCAACACCGTCTTCTGCACCAGCCTGGCCGGCGAGGAACTCGGCCGCATCCGCACCTGGGGCACCCATCCGCAGCGGCGCGCGGACTACACCCAGGCGAGCCCTTCCTCGATGTGCGACATGCCGCAGAACCTGATGGAGCCCATCCTCTTCGGCAATGCCTGCGCCCGCGGCACCCGCGCCCGCCTCGACACCGAATACCTTTCCCTCACCCAGGACGCGGAAGGCGTGACGGCAACCGTGCGCGACCGCCTGGACGGCCGCGAGTACCAGATCCGCGCCAAATACCTCATCGGCGCCGACGGCGGCCGCTCCAAGGTGGCGGAGGACATCGGCTTGCCGATGGAAGGCCGCATGGGCGTGGCCGGCAGCATGAACATCGTCTTCAAAGCTGACCTGTCCCGCTTTGTCGCCCACCGGCCAAGCGTGCTCTACTGGGTGTTGCAGCCCGGCTCCAACATCGGCGGCATCGGCATGGGCCTGGTGCGCATGGTCAGGCCCTGGAACGAGTGGCTGATCGTCTGGGGCTACGACATCGGCCAGCCCCCGCCGGAGGTGGACGACAAGGTCGCGACCGAGGTCGCGCACAAGCTCATCGGCGACAACACCATCCCCATCGAGGTCACCTCCACCTCCGTCTGGACGGTGAACCACATGTTCGCCACGCGCTACGCCGAAGGCCGCGTCTTCTGCATGGGCGACGCCGTGCACCGCCACCCGCCCTCCAATGGCCTGGGCTCCAACACCTCCATCCAGGATGCCTACAATCTTGCCTGGAAGCTGGCGCTGGTCCTCAAGGGGCAGGCGGATTCCTCGCTGCTCGACACCTACGACGCCGAGCGCGCGCCCATCGGCCGCCAGATCGTCACCCGCGCCAACCGCAGCATCGAGGAGTTCGGCCCCATCTTCGGCGCCCTCGGCCTGCTGGACGACCGCGGCTTCGCCCAGATGCGCGCCAACATGGAGGCCCGGAAAGCCGCCACCCCCGAGGCTGCCGCCCAGCGCGAGGCACTCCGCCGGGCCATCGCCCACAAGGACTATGAGTTCAACGCGCATGGCGTGGAGATGAACCACCGCTACAACTCCGCCGCCGTGGTGCCCGACGGCACGCCCGAGCCTGACTTCCCACGCGACAGGGAGCTTTACTATCACCCCACCACCTGGCCGGGCGCGCGGCTGCCCCATGCCTGGCTCGGCCAGAATGGTCGGCAGGTCTCGACGCTTGACCTGGTGGGCAAGGGGCACTTCTCGCTTCTGACCGGCATCGGCGGCGGCGCCTGGAAGCAGGCCGCGGAGAAGTTGGCGCAGGAAACGGGCGTGCCGGTCAGGGTCTTCGTGATCGGGCCCGGCCAGGCTTACGAGGACCTGTTCGGCGACTGGGCGACGATACGGGGCGTGGCCGAGGATGGCTGCGTGCTCGTTCGTCCCGACATGCATGTCGCCTGGCGCGCCCAGGATTCGAGCAGGCTCGATAGCCTGGGCGACGCGTTCCGCGCCGTCCTGGGGCGCGCGGGTTCCGTGCCAGCCCGCCAAGCCGCCTAAGCAGCGTCGTGCGACATCGGCTTCAGGCGGGAAGCCCGGCGGAGGCCGCGATGGTCCTGCGGCAGTTCAGCAGTTGCTCCCGAAGCTCGCTGAAGCGAGCCTCGAAGCGGGATGTCGGCAGGAGGATGGAGATGGCGTAGCGCGTTCCAGCGGAATCGATCAGGCGCGTGGCGAGAGCGGAAATCCCGATTGCCGTTCCCTCTTTATCTGCGGCGAAACCGGAACTCGCCGCTTCCTGGATCTCCAGGAGGAGGGCGTCCATTGCCGTAACCGTTCTTGGTGTTCGCGGCTCCAGTGGCTCGTGCAGCATCGAGCGGATCGCCGGTGTGGGGAGGCCAGCGAGCAGGACCTTGCCTTCGGCGCTGCTGTGCAGGGGCCAGGTGGAGCCAATGCTGGCTGTCAGGCGGATCGCCTGCATCGGCGGCGTGAAAACGGCGATGACGACCACCTTGCCGTCCTGCAACACGGTCATGGCGACCGACTCCTGCGTCGCCCAGGCCAGGCGTTCCAGGTGGGGGCGCGCGAGGCTCACAAGATCGACCCGGATGGAGGTGGCAAGCCGGGCGATAAGCGGCCCGAGGCGAACGCCACCCTGGAGAGGGTCGATGTTCGCCAGCCCCTCGGCGCAGAGCGCGTCGACGATCCGCTGGATGGTCGGCCTTGGCAGCCCGGTGATCGAGGCGATCTGGCCGAGGCTAAGGCCAACCTGCTGGCCCTCCAGCGCCCGCAGCACAGCGGTCGCCCGGGAGATGAGCTGCATTCCCGTTCTGGCCCTCTGTGGATCAGGGGGCGATGCCGCGCCGGGCTTTCCTATCATAGCAAGGCGCATCGCAGGCTTCTTGGGCTTTGTGAAGTCTCCCGAATGCACTGTCAGGCCGATGAATCGGCGACACCGATGCTCCTGAAGAGATCAAGCAGGATCTTGTGCTGGGTTGTTGGCTTTGGGAGTACGGCAGGGATAGCCGAAGATCTGCCCTGCCACGAAGCGTTTGAGGTAGCGGATGATCTCCCGCTTGCTCTTTCCTCCAGCGGTGCGGCGCTGGACGGAGCCAAGGGTAGGTTGGTGGGTGCGCATACGGGCGCTACCACACGGTCGAGACAGCATTAGCCTGACGACGGTCACCGCGGTACGGTCGATGACGAGTGGTCTTCCCGCGTAAGGCCAGATCGGGCAGGCACCGCAAAGCTATGTTGGAATCGAAACCTATCGGTAGTGGTCAGACTTATGGTTGGCCGTGGTCCGGGGATCGTGGATGGCAGGCGCTTCGATCGAGACGGTGCTGAAGCTCCGTGTATCGTCGTTGCGGAGGCCAAGACGCGCATCAGGCAGCTGCTCACCCAGGCGCGTGTTGCGGCGTCGGCTGGGTTGTTCTTGGACGACCTGCTGGGGCCTGAATGGCGTAAGACAGGCTGGATGCGGGCCGAGGCGGCACGAGATCCTGGGCTGCGGCGGCAGGCAGACCATTCTTGACCGCGGGCCCTGGGACACCGATGCGCTGCGCGACATCGTACGCGAGTGCATGGTCAAGCGCTTCGCAGCCGCGGATGCGGTGCTGGTGATCAATGAAACCAGCGTTCTCAAACAAGGCGAGGCATTCTGCATTGTCGGGCGGCGGTACACGGGCTCGGCGGGCAAGATCACCAACTGCCGGATCGGCGTGTTCGCGGCCCATGTCCCACCCAGCACCGGCTTAGTGGCGGAGCCTGTTATCGCGCTCCGCACGATCGCTCGCGTAAGCCACAAACGCGGGTTCTCGTCCGCTGGTCCATCGAGGACGTTGGCCGCATAGCGGTGCACCTCCCCTCACGAACGCTCTGCCCCACCCACGCCATAGCATGGCCACTCCGGTGACGAGCACACCAAGTGGCCACGCAAAGGGTTCTCAGCGGTCTGGGATCGAAACCGTAATGATAGTGGAGCCAAGCGTTCGCGGGTACAGAGAACGATGGCCGAAGCGGCGGTGTCACCGCTTTGCCGTAACCCTCCATATCGTGTTCGACAGGTCGTCGGCGACGATCAAGGCTCCGCGGGGGTCCACCGATACCCCGACCGGGCGGCCGCGTGTGTTTCCGTTGCCATTCAGGAAGCCGGACACGAAGTCGATCGGGTCTCCGGCGGGCCTGCCGTCGCGGAATGGCACAAAGACGACTTTGTAACCGGCGGGCACGTTGCGGTTCCAGCTGCCGTGCTCGCCGACGAACACTCCATCCGCGAAAGCCGTGCCCATGGAGGGAGTCGAGAAAGCGACGCCGAGTGCCGCCACATGCGCGCCCAGGGCGTAGTCGGGGCGGACGGCCGCGGCGACGCGTTCCGGGTTCTGCGGCTGCGCGCGGGTGTCGACATTCTGACCCCAGTAGCTGTAGGGCCAGCCGTAGAAGCTGCCCTCGCGCACCGACGTCAGGTAATCTGGGACGAGATCGGGGCCAATCTCGTCACGCTCGTTCACCACGGCCCAGAGCTGACCCGTTCCTGGCTGGACCGTGAGGGCCGTGGGATTGCGAAGACCGGTCGCGAAGGGTCTGTGGGCGCCCGTCTGTGGGTCAATCTGCCACACCATTGCCCGATCGACCTCAACCTCCATCCCACGCTCGGTGATGTTGCTGTTGGATCCGATGCCGACATAGAGGAACCGGCCATCGGGGCTGGCGGTCAGCGACTTCGTCCAGTGATGGTTGACTGCTGATGGCAGGTTCGTGACGAGCGCCGGCGCTCCGCTCGCCTCGGTCTGGCCCTCGCGATAGTCGAAGCGCACCAGGGCGTCCTGGTTGGCGACGTAGAGGACATCGTTGACCAGGGCGAGGCCATAAGGCCCGTTCAGGTTGTCCGCAAAGATGCTCCGGGTTTCGTAAGTGCCGTCGCCGTCAGCGTCGCGCAGCAGCGTCAGCCGATTGCCGCCGGCCACCGAAGTCCTGCCCCAGCTCTTGATAATGCCCGCGATAAAGGCCTTGGGGTTAAGTCGAGGAGCGGACTGACCGCCAGTTCCCTCCGTGACCAGGATGTCGCCGTTGGGAAGGACGAGCGTCTGGCGCGGGATTCTGAGATCCGTCGCGATGGCCTGGATCGTGTAGCCCTCGGGCACCGTCGGACGGTCACTGCCCCATTCCGCCGGTCGGGGGATCGTCATATCGGGCAGGAGGCCGCGATGCGGCTCCGGGAGGCTCGGGTTGGCGCCATGCTGCTGTGGGGCCGGGCCACCGTCGCAGGCGGACAGGGCAAGCGCCGCAGTACCAATCAGCAAGATCGCACGCATCACGCCGTCTCCCTGGACTGAAAACCGGAGTAGCCGATCCAAGCCGCAACAAGCGCCAAGATCGTCACGATCGCCGACAGAAAAACTGCCTCCGGCATGATCGCAAAGGCATCTTTCGAGTGAACGAGTGCATTGGTGAAGCCGAGTACCCACATGGCGAGCAGCACGACGAAGTAGATGGCTACACGCTTCCTCCGACCTGCTCCGCTTCGGACCAGATCGATCAGTGCCCAGAGCACGGCGAAGCCGCCGACAAACAGCCCACCCGCGATGAGCCAGGACGAGAAGTTGGCCCACTGGATCTGAAAGCTTGCCTGGTAGGCGAGGTCGCTGAGCAAGGCGCCGAGGAACAGCGGAAGCGGAAAGGCAAGCAAGATCGCATTCAATGGGTGAAGCGGCCTCAGGGATCTCAAAGCGGAGATGGCAACCACAGCGGGTCCTCCCATTTTTCGGTCCGGCCGGCCGAAGCGCGCGAAGTTCTGATCTCCGTCCGGTGGAGACGCTGGCAAGGCAACGGGATGGCGATCAGTGAGTTGCGGCTCCGTGGTCTGCCTCGCGGATCGAGACTACCTCCGCCTTGCCGACGGCACCCAAATAGCCCAACCGCCGCCCATCTTTGCTCTGATCCGTCAACCACCCGGAAGCTGTCATTCCGCTTCCGACCACAAGCTGCTGAGCCCGGTCCGACTTGGCTGAAGCAAGGTCCGGTCGCTAATTGGCCTATGTGCCGGTGTGCAGGCTGTTCCCGGCGGAGCAAGCGCACATCGTGCGGCGGCGGGTGGAGCGAGTGACGGCGTCCAGCACCGGGTCGGACATCCTGCTGCGGTGCAGGGGCTGGTCGCCTTGTGGGAAATTTGGGTTGGAACCCAGGTGCTGCAGGCTCCTCCGCCCCACAGTTGAATGAGACGCCCCGCAAGCGGACGGTATCCGCCGATGGGGTGCAC
>NZ_JBHLVZ010000102.1:0-2737 GCF_042433125.1 Muricoccus vinaceus
CATCGTCGCGTTCCCAGTGGCAGGTCACCGCGGCCAGCCCGTCCGGGTCGGTCAGGGTGCCGATCGAGGCTGCCAACACCTCGCCGCGGATGGCCGTGCCATTGATGGTCGGCGCGCCGCTGGTTTGGTGGTCGGCTGCCATGTCAGTGAGCAGAACGTCGTTGCCGGCTTGGTCGCGGAGCGTAGCGCCAGCGCTGAGGGTGAGCCCGTTTAAGTTCAGTTCAGAGGAACCATCAGCAGCAGTCACCCTGTACCAGTACATCAGCGAGTGCCCGTCTTGGCTCATGGTACCGCCGGAAAGCACTGCTCCGTTGGAGAGGTTCAGTACGGCCTGGCCCCCAGGCGACAGGGTGACCGCCTCGGTCAGGGTCACTGTCACCCTGGCGAGGTCACCAGGTAGCAGAGGGTCGGCTGGATCCCTGCCGCGCACCACCACGGAGAAGCCAGCGAGCCTCGGGGCCGTCGTGTCCACCACCACAGTGGTCGTGTCCACCATCATGCCGCCGTTGACTTTGGGGACCGTGGCCACCGTGGAGATGTCCAGTGTGGGGCCGGGACCATCAGCCTGGGCGGCGAGCACCGTGATTTTACCTGCCCCTGCCGCGAGGATGTCAGGCAGTCCATCGGCCGTGACGTCTGCCACAGCGACGTCAAAGGCGCGGCTCCCGTCCAGGTTGGCGAAGCCGCCCAAGCCGCCGACGACGTAAGGCGCGCTGAACTGGCCTGTCCCGTCACCTCCCAGAGCCTTGACCCCGCTGCCCCAGTACTCGCTCCCTGTGACGATATCGAGCTTGCCGTCACCTGTTATATCGGCAACGGCAAGGCTGGTGACGCCTGACAAGCTCCCCACCGCTTGAGGCGCGGCGAAGCTGCCCGCTCCTTGGCCGGTGAGTACGAGAATCCCCCCGAACACGTCTGCCACGATGATGTCAGGCCTGCCGTCGCCCGTCACATCCGCTACGGCTAAGCCTTCCGCGGCCCTGCCACCTTGGAAGGGTTGTGGCGCAGCGAAGTGGCCCGCCCCGTCGCCCACCAGCACCGCACCAACAGAGTGATTGCTGCCTGTGGTGATGATGTCGAGCTTGCCGTCCCCCGTGACATCGGCGAGGGCAACGTCGTTGGTGTAGGTTCCGGCTATTGCGGTGATGGACTGCGGCGCGGCGAAGCGACCCGCGCCTTCACCCAGCAACACTGAGATGGAACCTGAGAGCCGCTCCCCACCCACCACAACGTCGATTTTGCCATCGCCGTTCACGTCTCCCAGGGCGATGCCCATAGACTTTTCACCGGCAGCGAAGGACTGCGGCGCAGCGAAGTTACCCGCGCCATCACCCTTCAGCACAGTGATCGTGCCGCCGTACCTACTGCTGGTGACGATGTCGGGGTTTCCGTCACCGTCGACGTCCGCCACCGCGATATTGTCGGCCGATGCCGGGAAGGCCGGCTGAACTGTGAAACCACCGAGGTGCCCGCTGATCACAGAGCCATTCAGTTCCAGGGCAGAGACGCGCAGGTTCGGCGTGTCCGCGCCGGTGCCGACCACATAGGTAAATACCAGCTTGTCGGCGCTGGTCGCCGCAGAAGCCGCGGCGTCATAAACGGCAATGGCTCCGTTGGAGAGGCGCAGAACCGGAGCTCCCGCCGTGGTGTCGACGGCGACGCCCTCATTCGCATCCAGCGTCAATGTGAGTACAGCACCGACGCCGAGAGGACCTAACGAGGCGCCCCAGATAACGGCGTCAATCCTAGGAGCGGGCATGCAGAAGTCCCTTCGGACGAAAGGCAGCGGGACCCCGCATGCTTGGCCTGGAGCCACCAGATGCTGGTTTGGCAGCACCGGCACACGGCATTTAGGAAGTGCGGGCGCATGTGTTGTCGCGCGGGATCGTTTATCGGTTGTTAACCGGCGGATCGGCGACTTGATTGAAGACCAATGCGGCAGGGGAGGGTGTCGGTCTTCCCCTCGCCACTTGTCCGCGATCCAATAAATTCGGGCCCGCCCCGCCCCGCCCTGCCAGCAGCCACCCACGCACCACAACGCTGCAACGTCGTGCCTGGAGAACAGGGCGGAGGTGTTTGCCACGATTGTTCGCTATGGCCGAGTTCCGGTGGGCGAGCGGACATTGTTGGGCAACAGCCAGGATAAACGGCTTTGCGCCCGTCCTGGCCATTCGCGCGACGTTGTCGCCTTCCCGAACGCGGACATGGACCCCCAGGCGGCGATGAGCTGATGAGGCGGAGAGCAGCGCCTCACTCCTGCCCTGCTTGCCTGCCGGCCTCTGGCGCCGGGTGGTGCAGGGAGGGGCCTTCCGCTGCCTCCGTGCTTTGCCGTGCCTGTTTCCTGCGGCGAACAGGCCGAGAAGCGGAGCATGACCTCAGCCCCTGTTGGTGGCCTCCTTCTTTCCATCGCTTCCCCAGTACGCCAGCTGCCGGGTTTGGCGCCTGATCGGTAGGCTCTCTCTGCCGCGAGTGACTATTGTCGTGGAGGCCCCGCCAGACGCCCTGCCCGAGGCCTGATGGTAAGGTCCGGAGCTAGTTCCCAAGGGCGAACTGGACGGCGACCGAGATCTGGAGCGCGGGGGTATCGCGGTTCAGCCCGGCGCCTCCGGCCACCCCGACCACGGCACCGTTCGGCAGGCGGTAGCGAAATCCGGCCTGGAGCAGGCTGAAGTCGCGGTCCCCACGCTCCTGCTGCGAGAGGGCGTAGGTGAGGACGAGGGCAAGGTCGCTTGTGACG
>NZ_JBHLVZ010000103.1:0-16705 GCF_042433125.1 Muricoccus vinaceus
CCCAGCCGGACCATCTCCCAGTGACAGCCCGCGCGGCCTAATGGGGTTATTCAGGGCCGACTAGATAGCAGCGTTGCCCGGCCGGAAAACCGGCTGCCGCCCCACCGGCAGGACATTGCGTCCTTCCGCCGGCACCGGCCCGGAAGCGGCAGGCTGCGCGGTCGGTGCCTGGCGCCAACAGCCGTTGCGTTCGCTATGATGCCTCGGACAAGGCCGGGATCAGAGAATGACGGTTGTCGCCGCCTACCTTTATCGCCAGGGGGAGCGTGTCGAGCCCCTGGATGTCAATCAGCCGAACCCATGCACCGGGAACGCCGCCGAATTCGCCTGGATCGGGTTGATTGACCCGACGGCGGAGGAGCTGAAGCAACTCCAGGAAACGTACGGCCTGCACCCGCTTGCTGTCGAGGATGCCCTGAAGGGCAACCAGCTCCCGAAGGTCGATGTGTACGGGGAACAGCTCTTCGTCCTCGCCCGGACGGCACACCTGCAAGACGACCACATCACCTACGGCGAGACTGCGCTCTTCGTCGGCCGCAACCATGTCATCACGGTCCGCCATGGTTCTGGACGGGGGCACGGCGAGCTCCGCGCTCACCTTGAAGCGGCCCCCAAGCTCCTCGCGCACGGCGTGGATTACGTGCTTCACGCCGTGCTGGACTTCATCGTCGATGGTTACCTGCCCATCGTGGAAACCATCGAGGAGGACGTGCTCGCCATGGAGCAGCACGCGATCGACAACTTCCTGGACCGCGAGCAGGTCACACGTCTGTTCCACCTCCGCCGTCAGCTGATCCGGTTCCAACGTGTGCTCGGGCCGATGGGTGAGGTCTGCTCCAAGCTGGTTCGCCTGGACCTCCCCTGCGTTGATGCTGACGCTCGTCCCTACTTCAGCGACGTTCTCGACCACGTCCGCCGCGTCCAGACCATGGTGGATGCCCTGCGGGAGGTGCTCACGTCCGTGTTCGAGGTGAGCTCCCTCCTTGAGCAGAAGCGGCAAGGCACCATCACACGCCAGCTGGCTGCCTGGGCAGCCATCCTGGCAGTTCCGACGGCCATCGCCGGCATCTACGGAATGAACTTCGAGAACATGCCCGAGCTGAAAACGGAAAACGGCTACTTCATCGTTCTGGCTGTCATCGCCGCGCTCTGCCTGACATTGTTCATCAGCTTCAAACGCGCGAAGTGGCTCTGAACGATCGCTCCGGCAGCGTCCAGGCCGACAACCGCCCGGTTGGCGCCAGCCTGGCCATCCAGCCCCGGGCCGCTGTCGATGCGCCCCCTCGGATCATCCGTCGATCAGGCCAGCACCCGGCTCTCCCTCCTCCATCGCCGTCAGCAGGCCGGCCCTGTGCCGGCGTTCCTCAAGGGCGTCCGACCTGGCCGGCGATGTCGTCACGCAAGGATCCGGCGGGCCCCGGAAGCGGGAGCGTCGGGCCCGGCCTGTGTTCCCACGATCGCCACAGCGAGGTGGATGCCCTGCAGCAAGGCAGCCTTCCGGATGGCCTGCGTCCCGTCGATCCTCATGCCGCCACCGCTCGCACCACCACCCGTGCCAGGGCAGCCAGGCCCACGAAGGTGATTGCCTCATCCCAGCGGTTCAGGCTGGCCGCCAGCGGGCGCTCCCGGTTGGCCACGGCATAGCCAAGGGCCACGAAGGCGGCCACGACAAGCATCGGCACCGGCGTGACCGGCCGCGCCGTCAGGATGTGGACCAACGTGCACCACGCCCCGATGAAGCCGCCAGCCAGCCCCACCCGTGCCAGCGCCTGCGCCGATGCGGGATCCCCCCGGAGGAACTCCGGCTCCCCGGCCATGTCAGGCCACCTGCCGGAAGCGAGGCCGCGCGAACGCGGCCGCCGTAGCCTCCTCCTGCTCCGTGACGGCGACGAGCGCGCGGGAAAGCCGTGCCATCGTCGCCGGTTCGGAACGGGTCAGCGGCAGCCTCACGCCGGATGCGCAGAGCCCCATCAGCCCGAGCGCCGCCTTGACCGGGACGGGATTGGTTTCCGCGAAGAGGGCGGCGTCCAATGGCGCGAGGAGGTCGCGCAGGGTCGCCGCGAAGCTCAGGTCGCGGGTCGTGAAGGCGGCCTGCAAGGTCGCGCACAGGGCTGGCGCGACGTTCGCCGTGACGGAAACGCAGCCCTGCCCGCCCATGGCCAGGTGCGCCAGCGCCGTCGCATCGTCCCCGGAGAGCTGGATCAGCTCCGGGCCGCAGAGCCGGGCAAGGCGAGGCGGACGGGACAGATCGCCGCTCGCGTCCTTCAGCGCCTGGATCTGCCTGTCCTCGAACAGGCGCGCGATCGTCTCGTCCGCGAAGGCGATGCCGGCGCGGGAGGGCACGTCGTAGAGCACGATGGGCAAGCCGGTCGCGGCGGCGATGGCGCGAACATGCGCCCGCAGACCGGTCTGCCCTGGCTTCACGTAGGGTGGCGCGGAGACCAGAAGCGCGGTCGCGCCGAGGTGTTCGGCGGCCACGGCCAGTGCCACCGCCGCCTCCGTGCAGGGGGCACCGACACCGGCAACCACGGGCCGCCCGCCGGAAGCCTCCGCCACGCAGGCAACGGTGCGGGCGTGCTCCGCGGGTGCGAGCGCCGGCGCCTCGCCGGTGCTGCCGCAGACAACCAGCCCGGCGACGCCCCGATCAAGGGCACGTGCCGCGAGGCGTGACAGGGCGACGAGGTCCAGCTCGCCGGGGTCACCCGCCAGGAAGGGGGTGACGAGCGCCGGCAGAACGCCGCGCAAGGTCGGAGGAGGGCGCATCTCAGCGGAGCTTCCCGAGCTTGCCGCCACCAGAGAGGCGGCAGACGATGAGTGCGCCTTCGGCCTCGCCACGCAGAAGCACGCGCTCGAAGCCGTAGTCCCGAAGACGACCGGCGATCCCGCGGGCCAGCTCCGCCGCGCCCTGGCCGACCGCACGCAGAACGAGGCGCCCACCGGCCGGCAGGGCGCGGCGTGCGCAGTCCGCGACGGCCTGGCCGGCTTCCTCGGTGCGGATGGTGGGCGCGACCACAACCTCCACCGGGTCCGGATGGGCGGGCGCTGCGCGGAAGGCTGAGCCGCCCCGGCAACCGCGCCGCATGGCGTCGCACAGTGTATCGGCTGCGGCCTCCCCGATGACGAGCACGCGGTCATCGGGCCCGGCCGAAGCCGCGCCCAGCAGGTCACACCCGCGGGCAGACCCGATCGTGTGCGACCGCAGGCTCGGTGGCCAATCCTGGCCCGGCCTGCGGATCGCCGACCGGGTTCGCGCCGCTGGAGCAGCCCGCACCGGCGCGGATAAGTGAGCAGAGCGAATAAGAGCGGACATGGGAACCTCCACGCCGCGACAGATGACGGTCTTCCCATAAAACGGCGATGTCGATCGAAGCGGGAGCGCGTAAAATCGGCATAAAACGAGAGCCGTCTTCTTCTACTCCGGCGGAACGAGGCGGTAGCCGACGCCGGGTTCGGTGCGGATCAGGCTTGCCGCCGGACCGAGTTTCTGGCGGAGATGGCCGACGTAAACGCGCAGGTACTGCGCGTTCTCGGCGTGCCCCGGTCCCCAGACCGCTTCGAGCAACTGGCGCTGCGTGACCACCCGCCCGCCTCCCGCGCGGGCCATGGCCGCGAGAAGATCGTACTCGCGCGGCGTCAGCCGGAGCGGTGATCCATCCAGCGTCACCGTCCGTGCGGCGAGATCCATCGCCAGCGGGCCGGCCTGGAAATGAGCCTCCGGCGCGGCACGCCCTTCCAGGGCCGCGATCCGTCGCAGGGCGGCGCGCAGGCGTGCGAGGAGCTCACCGAGGGCGAAGGGCTTTTCCACATAGTCGTCGGCGCCCGCATCCAGCGCCGCCACCTTCGCCCTCTCGCCGTCCCGGGCGGACAGCACGATGATGGGCGCCGCGGTGAAGGCCCGCAGGCGAGGGATCATCTCCTGGCCGTCGAGATCCGGAAGGCCGAGATCGAGCAGTATGGCGGCCGGAGAATGGGTGGCCGCGAGATGCAGGCCTTCCACGGCATTGTCCGCCCGCACCGGCTCGTAGCCGGAAGCGGCGAGGGCAGGGCTCAGGAAGCGGTGGATCTGCGGCTCGTCGTCGACCACCAGCACGCGGGGTGGTGCCACGTCGGGTGGCGTTTTGCTCATGAGGGAAACCTCACCGTCACGCGCGTGCCCTTCCCGTTCAGGATCGGGCTGTCGGCCGCGATCCCGCCGCCCATCGCGCGGGTGAGACCACGGGCGATGGCGAGGCCGAGGCCGCTGCCGGCCGCGATCCGGTCGGTGCGGGAGGCGCGGAAGAAGGGATCGAAGATCCGCGAAAGATCCTCGTGGGGGATGCCCGGCCCGTCATCCTCGATCGAGACAACGGCGTTGGCGCCCTCACGCCGCGCGGTCACCACGACCTGCCCGCCCGGGCCCGAGAACTTCAGCGCGTTGTCGAGCAGGTTGGCGAGAATCTGGTTGAACAGCACCGGGTCGAGGGACGGCGCCGGAAGATGGGGAGCGATCCGGCGCTCCACCTTCCGGTCCGTGGCGTGCTGCACGCGTTCGACGACCGCCTCAATGGCGGAAGGCAGGTCCAGGGGCTCGGGCTGCAGCGTCACCTCGCCGCTCTCGAGCCTGACCATGTCGAGAATGTTGGTCGCGAAGCGACCGAGCCGCGCCGTTTCCTCCTCGGCGGTCAGGATAAGGTCGGCACGCGCCTCGGGCGGCAGGGCGTCGCCCATGGTCCGAAGCGTCTCGAGCGAGCCGCGGATGCCGGTGAGGGGGGTCCGGAGGTCGTGGCCGAGGGAGGTGAGAAGGGTGGTCCGCAGCGCATCCGCCTCTGCCCGCACGACGCTGCGGGCGCGCTCCTCCATCAGCTCCGCGCGTTCCAGCGCGATGGCGGCCTGGTCCAGCAGGGCGTGCAGCGCGCGCTCCCGCTCGGGGTCGAGCGGCTCCGCGCGGTCGGCAAACCGCAGGCCGACCAAACCCGCGATTCCCTGTGCGGTCGGCAGCGGCTGGAACTGCCACGCACTGTTCGGAAGCGTGTCCGTGCCCCACCCCGTCGCGCGCCCCTTTGCATAGGCCCAGCGCGCGGCCGCCATGGAGGCATCGTCCGGCTCCATGCCGGAAGGAGACGAGGCGCGGGGGATGAGGTCGGCATCATCCGCCCGGCGCTCGCGCGGAAGTCCCAGCCCCGGCACCTCCTCGCCGGAAAGCGGCATCAGCACGCAGGCGGGGCAGCCGGCGACGCGCTGGGCCTCCTCGGCGGTCAGTGAGAGCAGGGCGGCACGGTCCATCGGCGCGCCCAGGCGGCGGCTGAACTCCACCAGCCGGCGGAGGCCGAAGACGCGTGCCTGCGCGGCGCGCACGGAGTGCCCCAGCCGCCCGGCCGTGCCGGCCAGCAGCAGGGCAACGAGGCCGAAGACGACCGCGCCGAGGATCTCCTGCGGGCCATCGATGGTGAGGGTGTAGCGCGGCTCGATGAAGAGGTAGTTCCACAGCAGGAAGGAGAGCACGGCGGTGGCGAGGCCGTGCACCGGCCCGGAGGCGACCGCGCCCGCCACGGTCGCGGCGAGGTAGACCATGCCGAGCGAGCCTTCCGTCACCCGCTCGTCGAGGGTCAGGTTGATGCCGGTGGCCGCCAGGACCAGGACGGGCACGATGGCCCGGTTGAGCCAGCCCGGAAAGGAACGCCGCTGCGGCGGCGCGGGTGCCCGCCCCGTCACGGCCGGATCCGGAACAAGGTGCAGGGCGAAATCCGATGCCTGGCGCAGCAGGGTGGCGGAGAGGGTACGCCCGGTCAGGCGGCGCCAGAGCCGGGGCCTGCCGCGGCCGATCACGAGGTGCGTGACGTTGCGCGCCCGCGCCGCGGCCAGGATGGCGCGCGGCAGGTCGGTGTCGACGACGGTCTCGGTTTCGGCCCCGAGGGCTTCCGCCAGGCGCAGCGCCGGGGTGGGATCGCCGGCCGCGCCACTTGGCCGCTCGACGTGCAGCGCGACGAGCGAGGCGCGCAGCGCGTCGGCGATGCGCCGGGCCTGGCGCACCGCCGCCTCGGCCGAGGCATCGCCGCCGACGAGCACCATCACGCGCTCGCCTGCCGGCCAGGGGCCGGCGATGGCGTTGGCGCGCATGTAGCCCGTGACGTCGGCATCCACCCGCTCCGCCGTGCGGCGCAGCGCCATTTCCCGCAGGGCAGCGAGATTCCCCTCCCGGAAGAAGCTTCTCAGCGCGCGCTGCGCCTGATCGGGCCGGTAGACCTTTCCCTGGCGAAGCCGCTCCAGGAGTTCGGTGGGCGGGATATCGATCAGTTCGACCGCGTCCGCGCCGGCCAGGACGTGGTCGGGCACCGTCTCGGCGACACGGACGCCGGTGATGCGGGCCACAGCGTCGGAGAGGCTCTCCAGGTGCTGCACGTTCATCGCCGTCCACACCTCGATCCCGGCCGTGCGCAACTCCTCCACGTCCTGCCATCGCTTGGGATGGCGGCTGCCGGGCGCATTGGTATGGGGCAACTCGTCCAGCACCAGGATCGCCGGGTGGCGGGCCAGGGCGGCGTCGAGATCGAATTCCTCGAGCACCTGGCCCCGGTAGTCCAGGCGGGCGCGGGGCAGCACCTCCAGCCCCGCTACCTGGGCGGCGGTTTCGGCGCGGCCATGCGTCTCGACGAGGCCGACGACGACATCACCTCCACCAAGCGCGCGGCGGCGGGCCTCGGTCAGCATCTCGTAGGTCTTGCCGACACCGGGCGCGGCGCCGAGGAAAACCTTCAGCCGCCCGCGGCCTTCCCGCGTCGCGGCGGCGAGAAGGGCGTCCGGGTCCGGCCGGGCAGGCTCCCTCGGGCTGCCGGAGGACGGCATGCTCAGGCGAGCCGCCGGGTGGCAGGGCGGCAAGGCTCGTGCGTCATCCGTCCTCGCCCTGGCCCGCGAGGAACCCGGCTACCACGCCCGCCAGGGCGATGGCCATCGCGCCCGCGAGCCAAAGACGGGCCATGCCGGCGTCCGACGTTGCCGGCGTACGGAGCCCCATGGCCAACGACCCGACAAAACTCCAGAGCAGGAGCAGCACAAGGCTGAGAACAGGCAGGCGGCCTGATCGGAGAACCCGCATCCCGCTTCGGAGTCGGCCGGCGGCGGTCCGGTGGATCGGTGATACGGAACTCGCAGGTGGCCGTTCCGGCAGGTGCGAGATGGCGGCGGACATGCCGTGCTGCTCCCATCGTCATACCCTGCCTTCTTTGACCGCGGGCGCATAAAACCGCGATGACGCATCCGCGGTCCACGCGTAAAAATTCCATAAAAAATCCAGGCCCGACTTGCCGAATTCCACCGTCTTTATGGGAATTTTATGGAGTCGGTCTGAATCCCGAATGGCGTCTTTATGCATGGCTGCCGATTGATGTCCCGGTTGCTGGCCCTCTGCCAGCAGGGGAGACCCATGCTCGACATCCTTCTCCTGGCCCTCGGCCTCGGCGCCTTCGCGCTCATGGCCGCCTACGTCGCCGGCTGCGACCGGGTCTGACGCGCCATGTTCGACCTCATCTTGGGCGGCGCCGTGAGCGCCGGCCTCCTCGCCTACCTGCTGTGGGCGCTGCTGCGCCCCGAGGACCTGTGATCCCATGACCTTCTTCGGCTGGGCGCAGATCGCGCTCGTCCTCATCATCGCCGTCGCGGCCGCCCTGCCGGTCGGACGGTACATCGCGGCCGTCTCAACGGGGCGCGTCGGGTGGCTTGGTCCGGTCGAGCGCCTCTTCTACCGCGCCGGCGGCATCGATCCCGCGCGCGGGCAGGACTGGAGAGCCTATGGACTGTCCATGCTCGCCGCGAACGCGGCGGGCTTCGTGCTGCTCTTCGCGATCCTGCGCCTTCAGGGAGCGCTGCCGCTGAACCCACAAGGCCTCGATGGCATGTCATCCTGGCTGGCATTCAACACGGCGGTCAGTTTCGTCACCAACACCAACTGGCAGGCCTACTCGGGCGAGGTCGCGGCGTCCTACCTCAGCCAGATGGCGGGGCTTGCCGTGCAGAACTTCCTTTCGGCCTCCACGGGTATCGCCCTGGCCCTGGCGGTGTCGCGCGCCTTCGCGCGCGGCGGCGTGCGGGAGCTCGGCAACTTCTGGGCCGACTTCACGCGCGTCACGCTTTACGTGCTGCTGCCGATGAGCGTTGTGCTGGGCCTCGGCTTCGTCGCCCTCGGCATGCCGCAGACCTTCTCCGGCTACGTGACGGCCACGACGCTGGAAGGCGCGGAGCAGGTCATCCCGCTCGGCCCGGCCGCCTTTCAGATCGCCATCAAACACCTCGGCACCAACGGTGGCGGCTTCTTCGGCGTGAACGCCCTGCACCCCTTCGAGGGACCGGACGCCCTGGCCACCGCGTTGCAGATCCTGGGCCAGGCCATCATCCCCTTCGCGCTCTGCCTGACCTTCGGGCGCATCGTCGGCGATATCCGCCAGGGCCGTGCGCTGCTGGCCGTGATGGTCGGGTTCGTCGTGGTCGCCACCGCGGCGATCTATGCCGCCGAGGCCGCGGGCAACCCGCTCCTGACCGCGCTCGGGGTGGATCCCGCCATGGGCAACATGGAAGGCAAGGACCTCC
The DNA here is from genome assembly GCF_042433125.1 of Muricoccus vinaceus. Lineage (NCBI taxonomy): Bacteria > Pseudomonadati > Pseudomonadota > Alphaproteobacteria > Acetobacterales > Roseomonadaceae > Muricoccus > Muricoccus vinaceus. Next base: position 8,560 of record NZ_JBHLVZ010000103.1, read on the forward strand.
GCTTCGGCATGCCGCTCGTCGCGCTGTTCACCGCCACCACCACGGGCGCATCCTGCGGTGCGGTGAACGCCATGCTCGACAGCTTCACGCCACTTGGCGGGCTGATCCCGATGTTCCTGATCCAGCTCGGCGAGGTGCTTCCGGGCGGCGTGGGATCGGGCCTCTACGGCATGCTCGTCTTCGCCCTGCTGGCCGTCTTCGTCGCCGGGCTGATGGTGGGGCGCACCCCCGAATACCTCGGCAAGAAGGTGCAGGCGCGGGAGATCAAGCTCGCCATGCTGGCGGTGCTGATCCTGCCCACCACCGTGCTCGGCTTCACCGCCGTCTCCGTCGTTCTGCCGGCCGCCATGTCCTCCATCCAGGATGCCGGACCGCATGGCCTTTCCGAGATGCTCTACGCCTATGTCTCGGCGGCCGGGAACAACGGCTCGGCCTTCGGCGGGCTGACGTCGGACACGCCCTGGATGAACGTGACGCTCGGCATCGCCATGCTGCTCGGCCGGTTCGCCTTCGCCGTGCCGGTGCTCGCCATCGCCGGCTCGCTCGCGGCCAAGGCGAAGGCGCCCGAGAGCGCCGGCACCTTCCCGACCCATGGGCCGCTCTTCGCCGGGCTTCTGGCCGGCGTGATCCTCATCCTCGGCGGGCTGCAGTTCCTGCCCTCCCTCACCCTCGGGCCGATCGCGGAGCACTTCATCATGCTCGCCGGCAAGACCTTCTGAGACCCATCCCGATGCTCGACAGCACCACCGCCGGTCCTGGCGCAGGAACCCGCGTCAGGCCTCCCATGCTCGACCCCGCCCTCCTGCCGAGGGCGCTGGGGGATGCGGTCCGCAAGCTCAATCCCCTCACGCTGCTGCGGAACCCCGTGATCTTCGTCACCGAGGTGGTCTCCATCCTCGTGACCGTGCTCGCCATCCGTGCCGCACTCGGCGGCCAGGCCTGGGGGTTCCAGGCCGGCATTGCCCTGTGGCTCTGGTTCACCGTGCTTTTCGCGACCTTCGCCGAAGCGGTGGCCGAAGGCCGCGGGCGGGCGCGGGCCGAGAGTCTCCGCAAGGCCCGCACCGAGGCTCAGGCCAAGGTCCTCCCCCGTTCCGACGACCGCTCGAACTGGCAGCTCCGCAACGCGACGGAGCTCCGCGTGGGCGACCACGTCCTCGTCGAACCCGGCGACATCGTCCCCTCCGACGGCGAGGTGGTGCAGGGCATCGCCAGCGTGAACGAGGCGGCGGTCACCGGCGAGAGCGCGCCGGTGATCCGTGAAAGCGGTGGCGACCGCAGCGCCGTGACCGGCGGCACCACCGTGGTGTCGGACTGGATCGTGGTGAAGATCACGGCCGCGCCCGGCTCCACCTTCATCGACCGCATGATCGCCCTCGTCGAAGGCGCCTCGCGCCAGAAGACGCCCAACGAGATCGCGCTCGACATCCTGCTGGCGGGCATGACGATCATCTTCCTGATCGCGGTCGCCAGCGTGGTGGGCCTCGCCTCCTGGAACGGAACCCCACCTTCCGTGCCGGTGCTCGCAGCCCTGCTGGTCACGCTGATCCCGACGACGATCGGTGGCCTGCTCTCGGCCATCGGCATCGCCGGCATGGACCGGCTGGTGCGCTTCAACGTCATGGCCACCTCCGGCCGCGCGGTGGAAGCCGCCGGCGACGTCGACGTGCTGCTGCTGGACAAGACCGGCACGATCACCCTCGGCAACCGCCAGGCCGCGGGCTTCTATCCCGTTCCCGGCGTGGCCGAGCGCGACCTGGCGGAGGCCGCCGTCCTTTCCTCGCTCGCCGACGAAACGCCGGAGGGGCGTTCGGTTCTGGCCTTTGCCCGGGACCGGCACGGCATCACGCCTCCGCCGGTCCCGGCCAACGTCAACATCGTTCCCTTCACCGCGCAGACCCGCATTTCCGGGCTCGACCTGCCGAGCGGGCAATTCCGCAAGGGCGCGGCGGACAGCCTGATCCGCAGCACGGGCCAGGAGGCACCGGCCGCGCTGCGGGACGCGGTGGACCGCATCGCGCGCCAGGGCGGTACGCCGCTCGCCGTGGCGAAGGATGGCCGCCTGCTGGGCGCCATCGAGCTGAAGGACGTGGTCAAGCCCGGCATCCGCGAGCGCTTCGTCCAACTCCGCGCAATGGGGATCCGCACGGTGATGGTGACCGGCGACAATCGCCTCACCGCTGCCGCCATAGCCACCGAGGCCGGCGTGGACGACTTCATCGCCGAGGCCACGCCCCAGGACAAGCTGCAGTACATCCGGAACGCGCAGGCCGAGGGACGCCTGGTCGCAATGGCCGGAGACGGCACCAACGACGCGCCCGCCCTTGCCCAGGCCGACGTGGGCGTGGCCATGCAGACCGGCACCCAGGCCGCGCGCGAGGCCGGCAACATGGTGGACCTGGACAGCGACCCGACCAAGCTCATCGAGGTCGTGGAGATCGGCAAGCAGTTGCTGATCACCCGCGGTGCTTTGACCACCTTCTCCATCGCCAACGACGTGGCGAAGTACTTCGCCATCCTGCCGGCGATCTTCGTGCTGCAATACCCGGGGCTTCAGGCACTGAACGTCATGCGCCTGGCCAGTCCCGAGAGCGCCATCCTTTCCGCGGTGATCTTCAACGCACTGATCATCGTCGCGCTCGTGCCTCTGGCGTTGCGCGGCGTCCGCTACACGCCGTCCGGCGCCGCGGCGCTGCTGCGGCGGAACCTGCTGGTCTATGGGCTGGGCGGCATCGTCGCGCCCTTCGCCGGCATCAAGGTCATCGACCTCCTTCTCCAGCTTCTCGGGATCGCCTGAGCCATGTCCGTCTTCCGCCCCGCCCTCACGATCGTGGCCGGCTTCACCGCCCTTCTCGGGATCGCCACACCCGCGGTGTTCACCCAGGTCGTGGGCGCCATCATGCCCTCACAGGCCGGCGGCTCGCTGATCGAGCGCGACGGCCGCATCGTCGGCTCCGCCCTGATCGGCCAGAACTTCACGGAGGCGCGGTACTTCCACCCGCGCCCATCCGCCACCAGCGCGGCCGATCCGCAGGACGCCACGAAGACGGTCGACGCGCCCTACAACGCCGCCGCCGGCGCCGCGTCCCAGCGCGGGCCGACCAGCGAGGCCTTGATCGACGCGGTGAGGAAGCGCGTCGCCGCGGAGGGTCCTGCGCCGGTCCCGGCCGATGCCGTTACCGCATCCGGCTCGGGACTGGACCCTGACATCAGCCCGGAGAATGCGGCGCGCCAGGTCGCCCGTGTCGCGCAGGCCCGGAACCTGCCGCAGGAACGCATCCGCGCGCTCGTGGCAGCAAACACCACGGCGCCGCTGCTCGGCCTTCTCGGCGTGCCGCGCGTGAACGTCCTACGCCTCAACCTCGCGCTCGACGACGCGCGTTGATCGTGACCGGAAAGACCATGGCCATGAACCTGCACCACAGCCTGCGCGCCTTGACGCTGCTGGGCCTCTCGGCCGGGGCGGTTGCCGTTCCCGCCGGGGCATCCGCCTTCGGGACCGAGCCACTTGGCCTTACCATCGGCCTCACGCCGACGATCTCGTCCGATTACCTTTTCCGCGGTATCAGCCAGACCCGTAACCGCCCGGCCGTGCAGGCCACGGTCGACATTCAGCACGGCAGTGGCCTTTACGTCGGCGGCTTCGTGTCCAACGTCACCTTCCTTGGCGCGAATGCCCGGCAGGAGGCCGACGCACTGGCCGGCTGGCGCACCACTGTCTCCGGCATCAGCCTCGATTTCGGCGGCATCGCCTACACCTATCCAGGCTTCGAGAACCGTCCGGCATCCGCCTACGATCTGCAATACGTCGAACTCGCAGCCAAGGCTTCCTTCAACATCTCAGACCTTCCATTGCCAGCCAAGGTGCTGGCTTTTCTCAACTACTCGCCCAACTACCAGCTTGAGAGCGGCACCGGTCTTTATGTGGAGGGCGGTCTGGAGCTTGCCTTGCCCCATGACCTGACCCTTGCCGGGCGTGGCGGTTACCAGTGGATCCAGAACAACGCCCGCTGGGGATCGCCCGACTTCGCCAACTGGAGCGTGAGCCTGTCCTACAGGATTTCTGATTTCGTGCTGACAGCCGGCTACTTCGACACAAGCCTGAACCGCGGCGAGTGCTTTGGCGGCCAGAAGATCTGCGAGGCCCGTTCCATGCTCTATCTCAGCCGGACCTTCTGAGTGCTGGCGTGCCGGCTGGAAGCGGCCGGGATGCGCAGGTCGTGCCAGCCTGCATCCTGCGCTGATGCCGTGCGCCGCGCGATCCGCCTCTTCCGTCCCGTGGTTCGCCGGCCGAGGTGCCCCCATTGCCTGCCAAGGATGAATGAAGTGGCCGCCATGCTGCGGAGGCACTCAGAAATCACCGGGAATGGAAAAGATGAAGAACATATGACATCGGGAATACCGGCTTGAGCCTGTTTCCCTGCCGCACCATAATTTAAGAATGACGAAAGGACCTTCTCCGGCTCGCACCCGGACCCGCGACTGAAAACCGGAGGCACTGAGGTTGTCCGGCGCGCATGTGCGCCACGTTGTTCACGGTCGCGAAGGTTTTCATGATCACCCCCGGGAGCAGGGCTCCCCTGAAGTATCGTCGGATCGGTCGTGCCGAGACTGATATCCTGTTCAGCATTCCCCTCGACCCGGATGTGACCGCCCGCTTTCTGGGCCCGCTTGAAGCGGTCGCGGCCGCCGTCCGTCAGGGTTCCGCCCACGTGCTCGTCATGGCGGAGCGCGATGGGGAGCCACTCGGCTTCTACGTTACTCATCCGGACCCGCAGGACGGTTCATGCTGGTGGCTTGGATACCTGGCCGTCTCCACGCGGGCGCAGGGTGCCGGGATCGGTCGGGCGATGCTCGCCGCGGTTCTCCGCAGGCTTTCCGGCGTGCCGGGATGCCGGCGGGTTCTCCTGCTGGTCGACAGGGATAACCCGGCCGCTCAGCACCTTTACCGGCGGATGGGATTTGCGCCCTCGGGCACCGAAAACGTGGGAACGGAGGAGATCCTGGCCTGGGGCTGCGGCGGGATGGCGCCGGTCCTTGCCGTGGTGCCGAGAACAACAAGCCCCTTCACGAAGCGGCGGCGCTGGCGGGTGCGGCTGAACCCGGGCCCTCATGCGGCGCGTGTCATCGGGTTGACGCGCGGGCCGCCCACCGACGCGGAGCGGGGCACCTGGCTGCCGAGCCTGGCGCCAGCTTGCCCCTGAGCCAAGCCGCATCGCCTGACCCGCCGGGCAACCATGGCCATGCCCGTGCGGAACGTCATGGGGCGCGCATCGCGCCGCAGTCAGCGCGCATCCTGAAGGCGCGCCATAGACAACCTCGCGATCAGCCCAGGTGCCACATGGCCGCGCATGATGAAGCGATTGCCTCCCTGTAACCGGACCCACCTGAGACGTGTGTTCATGACTTCACGGGAGCGCAATGACGATGGCCGGCACCACCGGAACCCTTCTGTGAACCGTAAACAGTTCCGACACCGCCGTCGGCGGCCCCGAAGTTGTCGCCCTTGATCCGCGAAGCGGGCTCGTGCTGGCGCTCTGGGAGGCAACCGAGACGGGCCTCGTGCAAACCTGCGACTCCGGCGACCTGATCGAGCGCATGCTGCTCCAGGCGCGCCCCGACCTGTTCGACGACACCCGCTCCGACAGCAAGGTGCCGGAGCCCGAGAGCATCTCGCTCGGGGTCGTGGAAGGGCAGCTCTACGCCTTCGTGGCATTGGAGCGGGCGGACTCCGTCATGTCCTTCGCCATCAACTCCCCCCGCAGGTGGAGTATGCCGGACTCATCGCGACGGAGGACGCACCCGAGGCATCCGCTTCGTGCCCGCCGGGGACGCGCCCGCCGGCGCGCCGTTGCTCATCTCGCCCAACGAAGGATCCGGCGTGACCACGGCGCACGACACGGCTTCCGGGACCGGCAATGCGCCGCAGATCGGCGGGGCCGGCGACGACGCTCTTGCTGGCCAGGGCGGGCGGGATGTGCTGGCGGGCCTGGGCGGCAACGACACGCTGAGCGGCGGAAGCGGCTCCGACCGGATCGAAGGCGGCACCGGCACCGACCTTCTCTACGGCGGTACGGAAGGCAACGGCCTTGAAGGCGGCGCCGGCGATGATGTTGTTCTTGGCGAAGCCTGGAATGATCGCCTCACCGGCGGGCACGGGCGTGACACGGTTGCCAGCGGCCAGGGGGACGACACCGCATCCGGTGGGGAGGGCGCTGACCTGCTCAGCGGCCAGGCTGGCGACGATTTTCTGGGCGGGGATGCCGGCGGCGACCGCCTCTTCGGCGAAGAGGAGGATGATGTGTTCGTCTTCGCGCCCGGATCCGGTCGGGACACGATCTCCGGCTTCGGCCAGTCCTCCGCCGATGACGACGTCATCCGGTTCGCGCCTGATTCCTTCACCAGTTTCGAGCAGGTTATGGGCAACACCCGGCAGGACGGATCCGGCGTCGTGATCACCGGCGGGACGGGAGACGCCGTCACGCTGGTGAACGTGTCCCTCCTCCCACTGACGCCCATGAACTTCATCTTCGGTGAGGAGCGCCGGGCTCTTCGCCGAATGCCCTGCGGCCGCCAGCGGCCTTGGTTGATGAAGGCGCTGGTGCATGACCTTCGTCGCCTGGCGCTCCTGCGTGAGTACCGTAGCCCGTCGTGGCCCCGAGCGTTCTCGGCCGGGCCCACGGCCGGGCGCCTGGCTTCCCGGTCACCCGCGCAAGCGGCTCCAGCCGCCGGATCCCGGCAGCCCATCCCCACGAACTGCCGCGCGCCGTCTCGGCTTCGCGCAGCGCTTCCATGCTCAGGGATCACGCTACCCGAACACCTGCGCCTGGCCGCACCGGATTCGAAGAACAGGACCATTCCCCATTTAAAGTAACCGTCATACGTGGCGATCACCCCGTGACGTATAGTCTCGTGCGGACAGATGGCAGGAGCGGACATGCAGCACGCCGAAGCGACCCGGCAGTATCGCAGCGTGTTCATTTCGGACGTTCATCTGGGCACGCGCGGATGCCGTGCGGAATTCCTGGCCGACTTTCTGCGCTCCATGGCTTGCGAGCAGCTTTATCTTGTCGGCGACATCGTGGATGGATGGCGGCTCCGCAAGTCGTGGTACTGGGACGCGCATCATGACGAGGTGATCCGCCTGGTTCTGCGACATGCGCGGCATGGCTCGGCGGTCACCTATATCCCCGGCAACCACGACGAGAAGTTCCGGGATTGGCTCGGCCTGGAAGTGGCCGGCGTGCGCCTGACGGGGGAGGCGGAGCACGTCACGGCCGATGGGCAGCGCCTGCTGGTGATGCATGGCGACGCCTTCGACAGCGTGGTGCGCTACGCCAAGTTTCTCGCCCTTCTCGGCGACTGGGCCTATGACGTGGCGCTGGAGCTGAACCGCCTGGTTAACCTGGCGCGGCGCCGCCTGGGATATCCCTACTGGTCTCTTTCCCAGTGGCTGAAGCGCCAGGTGAAGGGCGCCGTGAAGGCGATCGACCGCTTCGAGGAAGCCCTGGCGCTGGAGGCGCGGCGGCGCGGCCTGGACGGGGTGATCTGCGGGCACATCCACCATGCCGAGATGCGCGAGATCGGCGGCATCGTCTACAGGAACGATGGCGACTGGGTGGAGAGCTGCACCGCGCTCGTGGAGCATTTCGACGGGCGCTTCGAACTGGTGGCCTGGGCGGAGGAGCGCAAGCTGTCTTTCTTCCGCCCGCGGCGCGCTGCGGAGCCGGCGCTCGATACCGCGGTGGATGCGAGTTGAAGGCAGGCCAGCGGCCCGCCCGGTGCTTTCTTCCGTAATCCCGGGCTGGCGCGCCCGCCACGCCGGCACTTCAGGTTGAGCCCGCCGCCTCCGCCCGCCCGTCCGCCATCCCGCCCTTTGCGGCCAGCGGCAGCGTGTTGCCACGCCATACCGTCGTCCCGCTGGTCCAGCCGAGCAGCCAGAGGCCGAGCATCATCGCGTCCCGGACGGGAAAAGCGGCAACGATGCGCCAGGACAGCGGCCAAACCTGCGCCGTGCTGCGGCGGCCGAGCGGTTGCTCGAAGGGGGAGTCGACAAGGCGCACGCGCTTGCCCGCACGGCTCAGCCGGTAGCGTCCGTCAACGTGGTGGAAATTGCATTTGGGCTTGAGGTGGCCACGGCTCAGGCGGC
>NZ_JBHLVZ010000104.1:0-12803 GCF_042433125.1 Muricoccus vinaceus
GGCCATGGACTTCATGTCGGATCAGCTATTCGACGGCCGCCCAATCCGGATCCTGACCGTGGTGGACATCCACACGCGAGAGGGGCTCTCGACAACACCGAGAGCCAACTTCCGGGCGGCGCAGGTGGTCGAGGTTCTGGATCAGCTCGTACGCCTCCGGGGCAAGCCGAAGAGCCTGAGGGTTGATAATGGCCCGGAGTTCGCCGGTCGCCTGCTCGACCACTGGGCCTACCTGAACGGGGTCGAGATCGACTTCTCGCGCCCCGGAAAACCCACGGACAACGCGTTCATCGAGGCGTTCAACGCCCGGCTCCGGGCCGAGTGCCTGAACGCGTCCTGGTTCCTGTCCTTGGCGGACGCCAAGGAGCGCATCGAGGAATGGAGGTGCCACTACAACGAGGAGAGACCCCACTCAGCACTTGGCAACTTGACCCCGAGCGCCTTCGCCAACCAAGCTCAACCAGCCCGAGAACTTGCATAGACCCCGGACCAAAGTTGGGGCGCGGACCACGAGGCGTGGGGGACTTCCCTGGAGGTTGGCACCGTCCCGCGGGGTAGACTCCACGAGTGAGGCGTGTGCCCAAGCGCCAGGAACGGACGCGAGACACAGCAGCAACGCAAGCCATACGGCGCGCAGGTAGCCGAGGAGGATCATGGGTCCCGTTTCCCTTCCGGCTGCCTGCGTCCCGTGTCAGCTCTTCGGCGTGACGCGGACGCTGTAGGCCGGGTAGCGCAGGCGCTCCCCAGGGGCCGAGGGACGCTCGATCCAGCGCGACACCTTCCCGCCCTCGCAGTCTTGGACGACGGGGAAGTAGAGGGTCGCGCCCGGCTCGGCCGGAGTGCGGATGAGGATTGCAAACTCCTGGTACTGGTCATCCGGCAAAATTCCACCTTGCCAGGACAACTCTCGTGGAACATGCGCCGTGCCGTGCTCGCCCTGGACGGTCACGCCACCCTCCACGCGGGACGTCAGCGTCCAGCCCGCGAGGGGCATCGCTTTCGCGCCTCGCAGTTCCGGCGGCACCTGGAGACGAATGCCAATGGTGGCCGCCCCCTCGCAGCCATGCGGGACACGGATGGCGATGCGGACGTAGCTGTCCGCTGGAAGGGTCGATTGGTCCACCGTGATATGCGCCAAGGCGGGGACAGAGAAGAGCGCAGTGCCGAGGGCAGCGAGGCCGACGAGAGAGCGGATCATGGGGTCTTCTCCTGAACGAGGGGCATCGGGTTTCGTGGAAGAGGGTGGGGTTCACAGGCCAAGGCGCTGGGCCGCGGCGAGAGCCGCCTCCCGGGCCTGGCCGTCCATCCAGACGCGGCCAGCGCGCACCCGCGTCATGACCTCTGGGCCGACCAGCTCTGGCGTGCCCTTGTGGAACGGCAGCACCGGCTCGTACTCGAGGAAGAGCTGGACCCGCTCGGCCGCCTCCTGACCGCGCAGCAGGACAGCAAGGGTCAGGCCGAAGTCGAGGCCTGCCGTCGCACCGGCACCGGTTAGCCGGTTCCGGTCCTGGACCACGCGTGCGTTGACCCTGGTGGCGCCCAGTAGCGGCAGGAGGTCGGCCACGCCCCAATGCGCGGTCGCCTGGTATCCGCGCAGGAGACCGGCGGCGCCGAGCACGAGGCCGCCTGTGCAGACGCTCGTCACGTAGCGCGCACTGCTTCCCCGGTCAGCGAGGAAGTCCAGCACAGCCGCACTCTTCATGCAGGCGACCGACCCCATCAGCCCACCCGGCACGAAAAGAACGTCAAGATCGCGGGGACACTCGTCTAGGGTGCAGGTCGGCATGATCGGAACGCTCAGCTCCGTCAGGACCGGCTCCCTCGTTTCCCCGACAAGGTGGATGTCGGAGCCGAGCATGTTGAGGATCGTCTGGGGCCCGATCAGGTCGAGCATGATCATCTGCGGGTAGACCAGCATCGCGACCTTTAGCGGTGCAGGCGCTCCTGGCCGCTGCAGCATGCGGGGCCTGGGCAGCGGCTGGGGCGCTGTCTGGGCCAGGGCGGTCGATGCGGCCGAACCGGCGAGCCCTCCGACCAGGGCAGAGGTGGCGAGGCGGCGCCGGGAAAGGCCGGTCTCCGCCGGGGCGGTGTCGTTCTCGGACATGTCGTCCTCCTCAGAACTGGGCGGTGAGTGATGCGAGCACGGTGAAGGGCACGTTCACCCGGAGGGTGTTCGCGCCGTCCGTGTCGTAGATGCGTTGCTGGTTGATGTTCTGGACGTTGACCTGGGCACGCATGGGCGTGCGCGAGACCTCGAAGCGGTACCAGGCTGCCGCATCGAGCCGGGCATAGGCGGGCAGCGAGAAGGTGTTGGGTAGCGTCGCCTCGCGTCGGGTTTCGGCCCGCACGCCGCCGCCGATCCCGACGCCTCGAAGGGGCGATCCCTCGCCGAACTCGTAGGTGGTCCAGATCGTGCCCGCATGCCGGGCCACACCCGCGAGGACGTCCCCGACCGGCAGGCGGTTGTCACGCTCCACCTGGGCCTCGGTAAAGGCGTAGCTCGCCACAGCGTTCCACCCCGGTAGGATCTCGCCCGCCAGATCGACCTCCACGCCGCGGCTGCGCTGCTCTCCGGACGCGATAGAGAAGAGCGGGTTAGCCGGATCCGTGGTCGGTACATTCGTGCGGGTAATGTGGAACAGGGCGACCGTCGCCTGCGCCCGACCGCCGAGCAGGGCCTGTTTGACCCCGACCTCGAACTGCTCGGAGGTGCTGGGCGACAGGGCGGCACCGCTCGCCATGGTCGCGGTCGTCGGCACGAACGAGTTAGCCCAATTCGCGAACACGGTCGTGTCCATGACCGGCTCGTAGGAGACGCCCACCCTCGGCGAGAAGCGCGCGGCCGAGTTCTCGCCTGCCACGCCGGTGATGCGATTCAGGCTTGAGGTGTCGGTTGAATCGTAGCGTCCACCCAGCAGGACCCGCAGTCCGGGGGCGAGGGTGACGAAATCCTGCACGTAGCCCGCGTGGTTCATGAAGCTGCTACGAGTATTGGAGACGAGGCGCGCGGCACCTGGAACCACACCGTAGACAGGACTACGCAGGTCAAGGTTGGGCAGGGTGGATTGGAACCCCACCGAGGTGGTCGCGCTCCAATAAGACTCGACCCCGACAAGCCAATCGTGGCGGACAGGGCCGGTCATGAAGGTGCCGGAGAGCTCGTTCTGCAGGTCGTAGTCGCGGATGTGCTGCGGCCCGAAGATCGCGGTGCGCTGGACCGTCCGGTTGTCGGCAAGGATGCGGAGCGTCGAGAAGCGGTCGGTGCCGAGGTCGTAGTCTACCCCGGAGGCGTTGAAGCCGGACCTGAAGCGTAAGCCCTCACCGAAGGAGTGGACCCAGTTGTAGCTGACCCGCCCGGCGTCGCGGCGCGACGTCCCCTGGTTTGGGTCGTCGAAGTTCCGGGCGAGCGGCAGGGACAGGGTCTGCCGGGAAAGAGGCGATTGGTAGATGCCGTAGCTAAAGTCGGTGCGGAGGTACTGCGCCCGGATCACCACCTCGTCTTGTTCCGTAGGGCGCCAGCGGAGCGAGGTATTGATGAACTGGGTGCTCGACCCGCCGAAATCCCGGTAAGAGGTGCTGCGATCCAGAGCGGCGTTAAGGCGGATCCCCAGGGTTCCGTTTCCGGTGATGTCTCCCTCGTTGATGTCAAAAGTGGAGCGGAATAGGCCGTAGTTGCCGATCGTGCCGCTCACCGCCCCAAAGCGGCCGTCCACTGGGGCGCGCGTGACGATGTTCGCAACGCCGCCCGAGGAGAGGTTGCCGCCATAGAGGACGGAGGCAGGCCCCTTCAGGATGTCGATCCGCTCAATACCCTGCACATCCTGCTGGTTACTCGTTTCGCGGAATCCGTCGCGAAGATTGGCGGAGCCGTCGTTGAACCCTCGGATCCGCAGGGCGACTGAGCCGGGTACGGCGTTGCTGCTTGTCGCCCCGCTGACTGTCTCGACCGCCTGGCGCACGGTCAGAGCGGCACGGTCCTGGATCAGGGTGTCCGGCACCACTTGGACGGACACCGGCACGTCCTGGATCGGAGCCGGAAGGCGAAGCGCCGTCGAGGACTCCGGGGCGAGATAGCCTCGGATGCTGGGAGGCGTCCCGGTCACCGAGACTTCGGGCACCCGGACCAGGTCACCGACGAGCGGGTCCGGTGCCAATGCCTGCTGAGCCAAGGCCGGTACGGTGAGACCTGGCGAGGCGAGTAGGGCGAAGCTCAGGACGATGGCTGGAGCGGCACGGGATAGGGCGCGCGTAGGGCGCGCGGAAAGATTCGCTGGGCGCATGCTGCGCTTTCCTGGATAGCGGTGAGGCGCGCGTGCACGGCACGCGCGACAAGGCCGGGCACGACGTAGGACGTCACACCCGGCAACGGACCGGTATCAGGACAGGGGTGGTGCTCTGGGCTGCTGTGGCGGAGCGCGCGGCGGAGTGGTCGGCAGCCCTTCCGTGCCGAACAGGTCAGCGACCAACTCGTAGCCGATGGGTTGGGCCAACCTAGGCGGCTCCGAAGGCGTGGTGGCCATCGGCCCCTGACACAGGGTGCAGCAATCGTCCGCCTGCACCAGCTCCAGGGGTTTGCCATCTTCGTCGAGGAGAACTTGGCGCCTACCCTCGTGAGTGCAGAGCTCGACTGCCTGTGCCGAAGCCAGCTGGGCCATGGCACGGGCATGCGGCAGCACGGCTCCCGCCCACTGCAGAAGCAGCAGGACGGCGAGGAGGCGTGCAGGACCTGTCCGTGGGCGGAGCATCGAGAGTGACTTACCCGACCGGCGCCCCGTTCGTCACGCCCTCAATTCGGACCCTATGCAGGACCAATTATCTCGCCCATCCGGGGGGACGTGGCGTCCAAGTGTCGGATCTCAGGCAGGGAACCTGATCCTCAGGTGATCCTGTCCCAAGGGGTCATCTGATCGTTCACGAGCGATAGTCAGGATGACTTTCGTTCACGAGACCCGATCCAGCTGTTCTGTTCAAATCTTGGTCCAGCCGGATCATTGGTCCACCCGGAGCTATGGCGAAGGAAGGTCCTTCGTCCGCAGTTTCAACGGAAGGGCAAATGGAGGGGCTGCTCAGTGTCCTGAGAGCCTCGCTGATGCCCGATTCAGAAGCGACCCTCTCCATCCACCACTTCTACGGCTGGAGCCTCTCCTGAAGCTTCTGCGTGGCGTGGCACGGCATGCCGCTAGTCGAAGGTCCGTCCCGCATCAGAAACAGGCCTGTCGGCCGACATGATCGGGAGCCTGGGAAAACGCCAGGGCCCCCGGCTTTCTACCTCCTGGCGTTTGCGAGCATGCCGAGCACCCAACCAACGGCCCCTGCTACCAGCAGCGCCGCGATGGGCGCTTGATTCACAGCGTCCGTGGCGGAGGCTCTGGTCGAGCTGAGCTGGTCAGCATAACCCGAAGCCTTCTTGGTTACGTCACGGGCCTTTCCGGCAATCGCTTCACCGGTGGTCCTGACCCGCTCGGCAGCGCCGCTCACTACGGCCTCGACTGTCCCGGCCCCAGCCTTACCCGCCGCCTCTAGGCCCCCAGCTGCTCGGCTCGCAACGCTCTCGACCCGATCTGCTGCGGCTTGCCCGGCGCCGCTGATCTGATCGGCCGCACCGCCAGTGCCAGTGCCAGGCGATGCATTGCCGGGCTTCTCAACCGACAAAGCTTCAGCCTTGCTCTCAGCGCCTTCTTCAACGCGCTGGGCCGTATGTTCGAAGGCGGCGAAGCCGCTATCAGTGGCCTTGGGATCGGTACCGCTCATCTGGATCATACCCTCATTCTTCAGCACAACGCCGGGCATGCAGCCGAGTTGAAACTGTGATGACCCGGCCCGACCGATCCGGCCGAGTAAGAGGGTGGATAGGTCCAAGCGCTCTGATCCCTGGAGCGTGGGTCGGACTGCGGCTCAGATCTAAACCTTCCTGACCGTCCCACCAAATCGGCAGATAGAAATGGGCCGAGTTAGGCCCGTTGGTGGTTAGTCTCTCGGTCCTTGGGAGTTTTGGGCGAAGGGCGAGCCGCATCTGCACACCGGTTCATCGATCCCGCGGCATGGCGATCTGGATCAAACTAGCTCTGCGGGGAACGGCAGCCTCCTCCAGAACACCAGTTCGGGGTGTCTCGCTCCGGTCGTCAGACCGTCAGCGGAAGCTTGATCTTGGACATGAGAACGCCCTTCCCAGGTGCCAGAACGCCTCCCCAGAGCCCCCGGTTTGGGGGCACTTCGCTTCCTTCTTATATTCAATAGATTCGGGCCTTGCAGGCCACTGAAAACAAACGGAAAAACAGGCATTTCAACTACACTTTGTTCGAAGTTCACTACAAGTCTGATTTCATCCACAGGCGATTGCACAGAAATTAGGCAGTTATTTTGCCTCTTCCACCGTGTTCCAAACATTCCCTTTCGAGGAGCTTGATCCCAGGTCTGCAGGGGGCAAGAGGCTTCTTCGCGGCGCTCAAGAACACCAGAAGCAGCAGCGGGAACTTCATGTCGATGGGCGCCTCCATGCCTGCGCGCGATCGTCCCTAGACCCAGTTGGAGCCTGACATGTTCCGTGACCTGTTCCTTACCTTGATCAATCTTTTGATCATTGAGCCTGCGCAGACCGAATTCAGCGCCCGTCTCACTCAGCTTGGGGCACCACCAACCATCATGCGGGACGTTGGCAGCTGTGTCTCGGCCGCTCCTCCTGTGCTCACCGAGATCTACACCGGGGATCCGGTCCGCGGCGTCCTGACGGCAGCAAGGATCTGGACGGGCCTGACGACCTACCAGGCCGTGCTGCAGGCCGACGTCCCAAGGTGCGGGCCCGCGCTGCAGGCTGCTCAGCCCTATCTGTCACGCAGTGGAAGCTAAGCGTGCCGAGGCTGGCTGAGGCAAGCGGTCCGGCGTCAGTTAGCCTTCACCCCTGCGTCCCGCAGCAGCCTCTGCCACTTGTCGGCCTCGGTACGAAGGAAGGCGTCGACCGAGGCCGGAGTGCTGTCCGGCACCACGGTGACACCCAGCTCTTCTAAGCGCGCCCGGAACTCCGACCTGGCGATCACGGCGTTCATGGCCCCGTTCATGCGCGCAATCGCCTCGGGCGGGGTACCCGCCCGTGCGAGAAGGGCGTTCCATGTGTAGGCCTCGTAGCCCGGCAGTGTCTCCGCCACGGTCGGGACCTCGGGCAGCTGCAACAAGCGTGTAGGCCCTGTCACCGCCAGAGCCCGGGCTTGGCCGGAACGGGCCATCGGGATCGCGGTCGCGGCGCTGTCGACGACCATCGCGATCTGCCCAGCCAGCATGTCCGCAACGGCGGGCGCGGCTCCACGATAAGGCACATGCACCACGTCCAGCGCCGCCTGCCGCTTCAGCAGCTCGGCCGCGAGGTGTTGGGCACTGCCGTTCCCGGCGGAGCCGTAGGCGAACCCGCCAGGCCTGCCGCGGAACAGCGCCAGTAGCTCGGGCAGGTTCCGGACCGGCAGGTCGCGGTTCACGAGAACGACCTGCGGCACCGTCCCCATCAAGGCAACGCCCCGGAAGTCGGCGACCGGGTCGAAGGCGAGGTTCGCCACCAGCACGGGGTTCACCACATGAGCGACGGTCCCGACCAGGAAGGTGTGGCCGTCCCGCGGGCCGTTAGCCACGGCACCCGTGCCGACCAAGGTGCCCGCGCCAGTGCGGTTCTCCACGACCACGCGCTGCGACAGGGAGGAGGAGAGCGCCTCGGCGAGTAGGCGGGCTGCGACGTCGGTCGGGCCACCGGCGGCGTAGGGCACGACCAATCGGATGGGCTGTGTGGGCCAGGTCTGCGCCAGGGCCGGGCGGGCGACCAGGACGCTCGTTGCGGCGAAAAGGGTGCGGCGCCTCACGACATCACCTCCACACGCCCGCCCAGACGGCACCCGAGGCCGTCCGGGTCGGTGCGCACCCGGATCTCGCTTGGGCGGCCCATGGCCTCGCCCTGACGCACAAGCAGCCCTGCCTCCGGTGCACCCAGGCCGTAGAAAAGCGCGGCGGCCGCGATGCCGGTCGCGGCGTCCTCGGGGTAGCCGGAGCTGCGCGGGAATTGGCGGGCGTGGACGACGCCGTCCGCGCCACCGGTCCAGGGGTAAAGGCCTGTGGAGCCGATTGCCTCGCAGGCCGCACGGACCCGCGCCTGGTCCGGGTTCAGGGCGTGTAGCCGCGCGAGGTCCACAACGGGCACGAGGGTCTTCACACGGCTTGTGGCGGCATTCAGCACGGAAGCGCCGGGGCGCAGGCCCGCCTCGGTCAGACCAAGGGCGGCCAGCACGTCCCCGGTTTCCGTGACCTCCTGCAGCCGCCCAGGAGGCTGGGTGATCTCGACCGCGCCGTCCGCGGCAAAGAGGGCCCGCACCGGCCCGGACAGCGTCTCGATGCGGAGCTCCGCCCCCAGGGCCTGCCCTCGAAGTCGGAGCAGCCAGGCAGCGCCCAGGGCCGCGTGGCCGCACATCTCCATCTCGTGCTCGGGCACGAAGAAGCGGAAGCGGAAGTCCGCCGTCCCGGGATCCTCTGGCGGCAGCACGAAGCCGCTCTCATGCCCGTAATTGGCGGCCAGGCCTCGCATGGCCTCAGTGTCCATGCCGCGCGCGTCGAGCACGACCGGGCAGGGATTGCCGCCGCCCGGCCCGGCCGGGAAGACGGAGAGCAGGATGGGTGGCGAGAGGTTCGGCTGCATGGGCGCATTCTGCCCCTCGGGGCACCCGACAGGCGCGCCCGATCGGGCCCTATTCCTCGCCCGATCGGGACGCCGAGGGTGGGCCGCTGGTGTGCTGGCGAAAGAGACGGGCGAGATGGGACGGCGAAGCCAGGCCCACGGCATGGGCAGCCGCGAGCACTCCCTGGCCCGCCCCGATCCGCTGGGCCGCCTCCCGGACCCGCAGCCCGCCCAGGTAGCTCGCGATGCTGGTGCCGGTGTGGCGCCGAAAGAGCCGTGTCATCTGGCGGCGGGACAAGCCGAAGCGGGTGGCGAGGTCATCCAGCGCGTGCGGTCCCTGCAGTCGGGCCCGGAGGTGCTCCGCGATCGCCTGCACGACGGCCGCACCGTGCTGGGCTGGCGCGGGCTCAGGCCCTGCCTCGGTTGCCTCCGCCAGCAGCAGGCGCTCGGCGAGTTCGGCTCGCTCGGATCCTTCCGGAAGGGCATCCCGGTAGGAGAGCAGTGGAAGCATCGTGGGTGGCAGTAAGCCCAGGTGCCAACCGCGCCCTGCCGGAAGCCAGCGTCCGAGCCGCGTGCCGGGTGCATAGAGGACGATGTGACGATGAGCTGCGTCCGCAGCCCTGGTGCGGTGGCCGACACCCGGAGCCACCAAGAGCGCCTCGCCGGGCCGGATCTGGCTTGGAGAAGGCCGCCCTTCCATCTCGAACACCATCAGTCCCTGCCTCGGTAGCAGGAGCATGGCGCAGTCGTGCGCGTGCCAGTCCGTGGCGTAGTCAGGCTGGGCGACCGTGGCGGCAGCCCAGTCAGCTTGGTTCAGGGCGAAGACCATGCCCCCTGGTATCAGTCACCGGTCACACGCGGCGAGCGGAAAGCGAATTGGTGTGAATGCGCTCAGAGGAGGCCTAGTCCGAAACAGGCGTCATGGCACTGTTCGTGCAGAAAACGGACGGAGGTGGGGTATGGGTGAGCGCTGATCAAAACCTCATTCTGTCGCTTACCTCGGGAAGAGGATCAGTCACTTACGGTAGCATTCGGGGGAGGGACCGGTCGGCCGCTCATGCAGACCTGGAGACCGGGCCTTCGGCCCACTGTTGGAAGGCAGCTGCCCAATGGCATGCTTAACAGACGAAACTGGCAGCAAAGATGCCGGGGCCTGGCCCCACTACCCGCAACGAGGCAGCGGTTCGGCAAACCGGCCGCCTGCCTTAGCTGACGGCCTGAGTGTTCCTGAATTTCGAGTTAACGGTCAGGGCAATGATCGCCAATCCCAGGGGCACAAAGGATAACCAGAGGACTGTGTTCCACCCATAGGCGTTCAGCAGGCCGCCTGACAGGAACGACCCGAACGCCATGGTCCCGAACACGGCGAAGTCGTTGAACGACTGAACCCGCGCCCTTTCCTCAGGCCGGTGGCATTCCAGCACCATGGCCGAGGCGCCGACGAAGCCGAAGTTCCAGCCGATGCCGAGCAGGATCAGGGTCAGCCAGAAGTGCGCCACGTCAAGGCCCGTCAGCCCGACGGAGGCTGACGCGGCAATCAGGGCCAGCCCTGTCAGCACCACCTTCGTTGCCCCGAAGCGCGTGATCAGCCGACCCGTGAAGAAGCTCGGGCCGTACATGGCTATCACGTGCCACTGGAGCCCGAGGTTCGAGGACTCCTGGGACAGGCCGCACATGTGCATGGCAAGCGGTGCCGCCGTCATCAAGAAGTTCATCAACAGGTAGCTCACCACCCCGCAGACCACGGCGGTGACAAAGCGCGGCTGCCTCACGATCAGCCCGAGCGGGCGGCCGCGTACAGCGCCCGTTGCCGCCGAAGGGGTGGGCAGCCGGACACCGATCAGGATGAAGGCGGATACCACCGCCACGGCGGCCTGTGCCAGGAAGGTGGCAGCGAACATGTGCGGCGGCCACAGGTTCATGGTGAATGTGACGAGCTGCGGGCCGATCACCCCGGCGAAGACGCCACCCGCCATGACGGCGGACAAGGCGCGCGCGCGACGTTCCGGCGGCGCGCAGTCGGCCGCAGCGAAGCGGAAGGAGAGCACCACGGCGGCGTAGGCACCGCCGAAGAAGGTGGCCAAGCAGAACAGCCAGAAGGAGCCCAGCACCATCGCCAGGGCGGCGAGCAGGCCCACCAGCACGCCGCAGCCCGCTCCCGTCAGGAACGCAGCCCGGCGGCCATGACGCTGGGCAATTACCCCGGCGGGCAAGGTGCAGGCCGCCATGCCCACCACGAAGATGGAAATCGGCAGGGTGGCCAGCGCCTTGTCGGGTGCCAGCATGTTGCCGACGATCGCACCCGTTGCGTAGACGACAGTGGCATTGGCCCCGGCCAGCGCCTGCACGACGGCCAGCCGCAGCACGTTGCCCTTCTCGTAGTGGTAGTAGTCGGCAGGGTCCGAGCTCGCCGTTGCGCTGGTCTGTGACATGGAATTCCTCAGGCCGTGAGAAGGCTCTGCCAGCGCGTGTCGCGCGGCGATGGGCGGCGGTGCAAGCGGCGATCAAGGAGCCTGCGAGCCTTGGCTGTTTCGCCGCTCCGCATCAAGGAGAGGAGAAGGGTGTCCTCCACGATCTCCCGCTGTGCGCCGCTGCCGCCGATGCGGGCGACCTCGGTGGCGACCGGCTCCAGGATGCGTGCGCACTCCGCGTAATCCTCCTCCGCAAATGCGAGAACCGCGCGGCAGATGGCAGACACCACGGAACCCGCAGCCAGGCTTCCCGCCTCGGCCAGCCCGGTCAGCGCCGCCACCCGGTGCTGAACCGCGCTCCTGTCGCCGGTCGCCGCAGCGAGGAGGGCCATGTGGACATCAGCGAAGGGGAACCCCGCCTTCGGGAAGGCGGACGCGGCGTAGGCAGACGCCTCGCCCCAGAGCTCCTTCGGCACGGCGTGGCCATAGACCTGCAGGCGCCACAGGAGAGAGGCCGTGTCGCTGACTACGTTGACCGGCATCCCGGCCGACACAGAGGGCTGAACGTGCTCTGCATAAATGGACAGGGCCTTGGCAGGGTCACCGCGCTCCAAGGCGCCCAAGGCGGAGTGCCAGGCGATGTGGCCATGAAGGGGACCGCTGCGGTCATAGCCCGGTAGCCATCCCTCGATGAGCCTCTCTGCATCCTCCCCTGCGCCGCCCTCGTACATGGCATGGGAAAGGGCATGGACTGCATTGGCATTGCTGGGCCGAAGGTCGAAGGCTCGTTGCGCCAGGGCGCGGCCGAAGCCGACCTCGCCATTCTCCGCATAGGACCAGCCGCGGTAGGTCAGGAACCACCAGTCATCTGTCTCGAAGTGCCGCACGTGACGCTCGCAGAAGTCCACCCTTGCTCTGTCGTGGTCCGCCATGCCGGAGAAGGCGAAGAGCCCGAAGGCGCCCAGTGGCAGGGAGAGGATCAGGACATCCCGGGGCCAGAGGTCGGCATGTGCCTGCGCCCGTTCGAGTGCCCTGGCCGACTGACCATTGATGGCGAGGGAGAGAACCTGAACATGGCTCCGCTCCCGCTCCGTCCCACGCTGGGCGCCGATCTCCAGGGCCGTCGCGATCCGGGCTTGGGCCATGCTAGGCTCGGCCCGGATGGCATGCAGGCGGGCACGGGCTGCATGGGCGAGGGCGAAGTCCGGGTCGACCGCTATTGCTGCCTCCAACGCCTCGGCGGCGCCAGGCCAGGCGGAGAGAAGCAGGTCAACTCCCTCCCGATAGTGTTCGGCCGCGAGGTCGGAAGCAGTCGAGATCGGCAGGCCGCGGCTGTCGAGGCGAGCCATGGCGGGTTCCTCATCCTGGAGATCGAAGGGCATCGGCATCCGGCGATACCCCGACGCTGCGACCAGCAAAGCTGAACCAGGCGTCATCTCGCGAGAGATAGCCGATCCGGTCCTGTCCGTATTTCTGTGAGACGACAATCTATATAGAGAATCGGACAAGATGGAGGACGCCCATGCTGTGGGAGACAATTGCAGCGCCACCAGGGCTGGCTGTCCCACAGCCGATGACGGTCCGGTCGCAGACGATCCCCGCGCGCCATTCCTTCCCAGAGCATGCCCACCACTGGAACCAGATGGTCTACGCCATCTCCGGGGTGCTGACGGTCGCGGCTGAGTGTCTATCCGGGAACAGCTAGAGTCATTTGAGTCGGTTGTGATTGGCTCGCGGCAGCGGGT
>NZ_JBHLVZ010000105.1:0-1815 GCF_042433125.1 Muricoccus vinaceus
CCCAGCCGGACCATCTCCCAGTGACAGCCCGCGCGGCCTAATGGGGTTATTCAGGGCCGACTATCAAGTGATAGAAACTTCGAGCTTGCGGTCGGGAATCCGGGCGCACACAATGACGACGTATAGGTGAACCGCAAGATATCGGCGCCGGAAGGATGTCGGCGGGCTAATCGCGTGGTTCCTCGTCGCTTGTTGACTTGTGCGACGTTGACGAGAAGCATAATCGGTTGAGCGCCGCTAAAATTAGGGAGATAGGTCATGCGCGCACTATGCTGGCACGGTAAGGGTGATATTCGCTGCGACACTGTCGCCGATCCGGAGATCATGCATCCCCGGGATGCCATCATAAAAGTTACTGCTTGCGCGATTTGCGGTTCGGATCTCCACCTTTTTGATGGTTACATGCCTACCATGGAGGCCGGCGACATCCTCGGCCACGAGAACATGGGCGAGGTCGTGGCGCTCGGGTCCGAGGTCACCAACCTCAAGATCGGGGACCGGGTGGTGGTGCCGTTCACGATCAGCTGCGGCGATTGCTGGTTCTGCAAGAAGGGTCTGTTTGCGGCCTGCGATCGGACCAATCCGAACGCCGAGATGGCCGCCAAGGCGATGGGCCATTCGCCCGCCGGGCTGTTCGGCTTCAGCCACATGCTGGGCGGCTACTGCGGCGGCCAGGCGGAGTATCTCCGCGTGCCGATGGCGGATGTCGGTCCGATCAAGATTCCCGACAACGTTACCGATGAGCAGGCCCTCTTCCTATCGGATATCTTCCCGACCGGCTACATGGCCGCCGAGAATGCGCAGATCGAGCATGGCGACACCGTCGCGATCTGGGGCTGCGGTCCGGTCGGCCAGTTCGCCATCCGCTCCGCGCTGATGATGGGCGCCGGCCGCGTGATCGCGATCGACGAGGTGCCCGAGCGACTCGCCATGGCGGAGGCCGGTGGCGCTGAGACGATTAACTTCGCCGAAACCGATGTCTATGACGAGCTGCAGGCGCGAACCAAGGGCCGGGGCCCCGACAGCTGCATCGATGCTGTCGGCTGCGAGGCGGCCGCGCACGGGGCGGCGGACGCGGTCATGGACAAGGTGAAGGCAAGCATGATGCTCGCCACTGATCGCGTCCACGTCCTGCGGCAGGCGATCATGAGCTGCCGCAAGGGCGGCACGGTCTCCGTGCCCGGCGTCTACGTCGGGATGGGTGACAAGCTTCCAATCGGTGCAGCGATGAACAAGGGGCTGACGATCAAGCTTGGGCAGACCCACGTGCAACGTTACACCAAGCCGCTACTGGATAAGATCGTCGCGGGCGAGATCGATCCCAGCTTTGTGATCACGCATCCGGCCAGTCTTGAGGACGCGCCCGAGATGTACGCCAAGTTCCGTGACAAGCAGGAAGGTGTAATCAAGGTTGTCATGCGGCCGCACGGCTGATTAGCGGAACAACCGGGAACAGGACGCTTATCGATGCCGATCGACACCGCCGCTGTGGAGCACGTGTAGCGGCGGTGTCGATCAGCTTGCGACCAAGTATGTCGGCAGACCTAGGCAGCTGCCTTTAGCCGAGCGTGCCGCCTGGTCGAGTAGATCGGTGGCCTGAGCCGGCGAGAGCGGCTTTGCGAAAAGATAGCCCTGGATCGCGTTGCACCCGGCTCGGGCCAGGATGTCCGCCTGCTGCTGCGTCGGATGCGGTGGCGGTCCTCAGCGGCAAACTGCGCGAAGCGACCAACCACTGCCGGAAATCCTCCGCCTGGCATTGTCACGTTGTTTGGGGACCGAGCAAGTTTGACCGCGAGGCGGAGTTTGCGTGACCTT
>NZ_JBHLVZ010000106.1:0-5076 GCF_042433125.1 Muricoccus vinaceus
GGCCCCTGAACCATGGCCACCCATGGATTCAGAAACCATCACCGAATGCAACTGTAATGCTAGGCAAACCACCCAACCGCACATAGGTTCGGTCGACACGTAACAGTATCGTTTCTTCGAAGCAGCATAACCGGAGCAAATCCAGCCGCATGGATGGGGTTCAGGGGCCTTATGCCCAGCGCGAAGAGGAGGCCGGTGGAGGACGGTCGCTGTCGCCCCCTCTGGATGAGGTCAGGTCCGGGACACACGCCAGGAAGCAGACCACCAAGTTTCCAATGACAGCACGTCGAGTACCCGCGCCCAGTCTGAGGATGGTCCTCTCCACAGCGTTCGGCGCCCTTGCCCTCCTTGCCGCCGTCATATCTTCGGCTGCCATCGGACGAGTTGCTGATGGGCGCATCCGGGCGGATATCGGAGCGGAATTCACATCGGCTGCCGAGAACGTGGCTGCCCTGCTGGACCGTGGCCTGTTTGAACGCCTCCGCGATGTCCAGGTCGCGGCGTCTCTGGACACCATGATAGATACCAACGTGACCCTCGATGGCCGTCGACGCATCCTGAAGCGCTTGCAGGAGACTTATCCAGACTACGCGGTGCTTGGCTACATCGGAGCTGACGGGCGGGTTGTTGAGACAAGCTCTGGCATTCTGCGCGGCGCAGATGTTTCGGGACGGGAGTACTTTCAAAGGGGCAAGCAGGGCCCATTCGTCTCCGACGTGCATGACGCCATTCTCATGGCTCCGCTTCTTGGTCGTGGATCAGACAACCCACCGCGCTTCGTGGACTTGGCTGCTCCTGTGCGTGCCGCTGACAATGCGCTCGTCGGAGTTGTTGCCGCCCACCTCTACTGGGAGTGGGCCGAGGGTATTGAGCGCCACGTGATGGCTCCCATCCTCGCGCGCCACCCTGGCGCAGAGGCCTTCATTCTGTCCAAAACAGGGCAAGTTCTTCTGGGACCCCGTCGCCAGCGTGGAGCATCAATAACCGACCTTGCTCCGTCTGCTCTTCCTGATCTGGCCAATCGGAAAGCGGGCAGCGTTGTCGAGCGACCCAGGTTGGAAAATGGAGCGGAGGACCGCCCCTACCTGGTGGGCTATGCCCCCACACACGGCCATCGCACCTACCAAGGCCTAGGATGGTCGGTGCTCGTTCGCCAGAACGCCGAGGCGGCCTTTGCTCCCGCGCGCCAGCTCGCACAGCAGGTACTACTCTGGGGGTTTGTCGCCGCTGCGCTGGCTGCAGCGCTGGGGTGGCTACTTGCTGGGCTGATCACACGTCCCTTGGCGGACCTCTGTAGAGCTGCAGAGCGTCTGCAAACAGACCCGAGAGCTATCGAAGTGCCGAACAGCAGGGGCCTCCGTGAGGTCATGCTGCTCTCATCCTCGATCTCCGCGTTGGTTGCCGGTGTCCGCTGGCGTGAAACGGCCCTACAGGATAGTGAGGCGCGCCTCCGGATCGCAACAGAAGCCGCAGGCATCAAGGCTTGGGAGATTGATCTGACGTCGGGGCAGCACTCTCACTTAGAACGTCGGAGTGCGGTTACAGGATTGCCTGACCCAGTGGCTGAGTGGACCATCGAGACCTTCCTGGTGGACGTTGTGCCTGAGGATCGTGATGGAGTTCTCCAGGTCTACAACCATGTCGTCGAGAACTCGGTCGACCTGTGCTTCTCCTGCCGCGTGCGACACCAGGGCGACAACGAGGATCAATGGGTCGAGGTGCGCGGCGTGCCCCTGGCCGATTCCGCCACGGCATGTGTGACCCGGTACACAGGTGTCATCGAGAACATCACCGAACGCAAACGCAAAGAGCAAGCATTGCAGTTGCTCGTGCGGGAGCTGGATCATCGGGTGAAGAACCTCTTCGCGGTTTTCGATGGACTCGTCCGCTTCACAGCGAAGACAGCCGCCGACCCAGCGACAATGGCCAGGGTTCTCCAGGGGCGAATCACTGCGCTCTCTTCTGCTCATGACCTGGTGCGCGATGCGACAGGCGATGGCTCAAGCCGTGGGCTCCGCGCGACAACCATGGGCGCGCTGCTTCAGACTCTACTTGCTCCTTATGGAGTTCGCGGTTCTGGTGATCACGGAAGACCTTCTGGACGGGTCGAGATGGTTGGACCAAGCGTACTCGTGGGTGCAAGCAGTGCCGCGGCCCTGGCGTTGGTGGTACACGAGCTTGCAACCAATGCATCACGGCACGGGGCATTGTCTGTGCCATCAGGTGTTGTGTCCCTGACCTGGTCCGCTGGCTCACCAGAAGACGAGGTCGTCCTCTCCTGGCAAGAGAGGGCTGGACCAAGGTTAAGTGGACAGCCTGCGCGGCATGGCTTCGGAATATCCCTCATCCAGCAAAGCGTTGCAGGTCAGTTGGGCGGCCGATTAGATCTCGACTGGTCCCAGTCTGAAGGCCTGATCGCCGTATTGCACCTTCCTGCAGGTCGATTGGTCCGATGAAGTGCAACCGCTCTACGTTTCGCTGCTCTTCACCATGCAAGTCTCGCAACTGTTCGTGCAGGCCGCAGTGAGTACGCCCGCAGACATCAACAGGCGACTTGTCGATCTTTGTGGTGGTCTCAACGATTGTCTGCGCAGGCCGGACCCTGAACGTTGGCACCATGGGAGTGGCTCGCCATTCAGACCCTGGCGCAGATGAGCCGACCGAATTCGATTATCTGCATCCAGCGCTTAAAAGCTGTGTGTCCGCTCTGAGGTACAAGGCGGACAGTAGTGGGCCGTACCAATACGGCCGCACCAAGAGCGGGTGATCGAGGCGCAGCGTATGCGCCCGGCGAGAGCCGCGGGACCAGCGATGGACAACGAGCCAGAGGCGGTCAGGCGGCACGTCGCTGATCGAGGCGCTGGGGTAGGCCGTTGACGTTCCAGGGCAGGAGTTCGGCGACGCGGTTGCCCGGGTGGTCGGCGATGCGGACGAGAACCTGACGGAGCCAGGCTTCCGGGTCGATGCCGGTCAGCTTGGCCGTCTCGATCAACGAGTACATCGTCGCGGCCCGGACGGCACCGTCGTCGGACCCGGCAAAGGTCCAGTTGCGGCGGTCGATGGCGATCGGGCGGATCGCGCGCTCGACGGGGTTGTTATCGATGCAGGCGCGGCCGCTCAATTCGAGCGCTTCGTCGCCGAGGCGAACGGCACAACCGGTGATGGCGTGGACGACAGGCTGCGCACTCGCATCGATCGGCTCGATCACGCGGACCAGCGGCTGCTCCAGGCCTATCAAGCCGAGGTCATCAGCCTTGAGGAACTGTCTGGCCAGCGCCGCGCCCCCGCTCAGCAGCTGGCCGAGCAGCAACACGCTCATCACCGCCGGGTGGCCGAGGAGCGCCTCCAGGCCCGGGAGGCTCTCGCCAGCATCACCGCGTTCAGCGAGCGCGTTGCCGCCCGTCTGGCAACTGCCGATCCCGGCGAACGTCAAAACATCATGCGGCTCGTCATCGAGCGCATCATCGTCCAGTCCATGACGATGCCCTGGAGATCCAGCATGTCATTCCATTGCGAGGACCGGCACCCGGAACAGCGCCGATGCCGCCCAGGAACGGTGGATTGCGTTCGAATGGTGTGAGCCCAGCACGCCGCCTCGACGATCCCGCCCCGCTCGTAGAGTCCGCTCGTGGCCTGGAGGGCCTGACCCATTGTGCAATTGACCTCGTGTCATGGCGTTGATGTGTCGGCCCTCCAGCCTGCACCTGCCGGTCAAGCGGCTCGTGACTTCATAGGAGCTTGAGGGTGCCCCATCCCGTCACAGTTCTGTCCGCCCGTTCGAGCGTCAGGTCCTCCGTTCGGCCTGGAGCCTCACATCATGAGCGAGACTGCACCCGACGCCGATGCCGACGCCGTTATCGGCATCGACTCCCACAAGTCCACCCATGCCGCGGTCGCGATTAGCGCGCCCGGTGCCCGCCTCGGCAGCCTGTCCATCCCAGCCAACAGCTGCGGCTACCGGGCTCTGTTGGACTGGGCACGATCCCTCGGGTTTGTCCGTGCTGTCGGCATCGAGGGCACCGGGTCCTGCGGCGCTGGCCTGTCCCGGTTCCTGAGTGAGCGCGGCTGTCCCCTGCTCGAGGTGAACCGGCCCAACCGCCAGCTCCGGTATCAGAGGGGCAAGAACGACACGCTCGACGCCGAGAGCGCCGCTCGCAGCGTCTTGGCGGGTCAGGTAACGGCGCGGCCGAAGTCCGGCACGAGCGCGGTCGAGATGATCCGCCATCTCAAAGTAGCCTGTGACTCCGCCGTCAAGGCGCGGAGCCAGGCCATGCATGCAATCAAAGCCATCATCGTCAGCGCGCCCTCGGCCCTGCGCGAGCAGCTCAATCACCTGACCGGCAAGATGACGTTGCTCCGCCACCTTGCCGCCCTCCGCCCCGGCCCGCTTACCTCGACGACGGCGTCGGCCAAGGCCAGCCTGCGAGCGATCGCCCGGCGCTGGCTCGCCCTCGACGCGAAGATCAAAGACCATGACGCCAACCTCGGGCAGTTCACCCAGCAACTCGCACCCGACTTGGTCCAAGCCCATGGCATGGGCACAGGCACCGCGGCCGAGATGCTCATCCTCATCGGCGATAACCCGGAGCGCATCCGCTCCGAAGCAGCCCTCGCCAAGCTCTGCGGCGCGTGCCCGATACCAGCGTCAAGCGGCAAAACCAACCGGCACCGCCTCAACCGAGGAGGCAACTGGCAGGCGAATGCCGCCCTCTACCGTGTGATCGTCGTCCGTATGCGCGCCCACAAGCTCACCCTCGACTACGTCAGCCGACGCACCGCCGAAGGGAAGAGCAAGCCCGAGATCATCCGCTGTCTCAAGCGCTACGTCGCCCGCGAGATCCTTGGCTATCTCTGCTGCCCAGCCCACCCGCCCGCGGCAGCTACAGCGGCCCCTTGACCGCTATAGGAGCTTCAACGCACCGTAGCCGGTATCAGCTGGAAGAGGCTAGAATCCGGTAGGTTGCCACAAGCGGCGACACTTGGCCCCTAGGCCATCCAGCTTCGCGACGCTCACTAGATGTTTGATCCCAGGGTTTGATGGTGCAGTCTTTTCCCCTGAGTGGAAGGACGCACTAT
>NZ_JBHLVZ010000107.1:0-1196 GCF_042433125.1 Muricoccus vinaceus
GGCCCCTGAACCATGGCCACCCATGGATTCAGAAACCATCACCGAATGCAACTGTAATGCTAGTCCGTGGAGCCTTCTTAGGGATTCCGGTCTTTCGGGAAAGCCGGAACTCCCGATTTCCTACAACGCGAGAAGACTATCTGGTCCGCGGACGTTTACGTTCGTCCTGCAGATCATCCTCTCTGATTTCAATCCCATCCTTTCGCAACGCGAGCAGAAGCTGATTGCGAATAGTCACTCCAGTCTCGGCGTAACGTCGCCGAAGCTGCTGCAGAACGTACTCGGGTGCCTTGGTAGAGAGTGAGATTTCCGGGGAGCGGCGAGAGGGTGGAGCACCGGGCTCAGTTCGTGATTGGGGAGGCGCGGTTTCCGGATTAACCACGCGCACGTTACCGCTCCTCAAGCCACGCTCAAGAGCCTCTGTGGTCTCCAAAGCCTCCGCTGCACTGAAGCGCGGGTCATTAGCCGAGGTTGGTAAGGGCGCCGGCCGCGGTCCAAAATCAGGCGCTTGAAGTACCGGGCGCTGAGGCTTTGCGGACATTGCTCGATTCCTCAGGCTGCACTGGCCAAGGGAGAAGCGTCCTCCGAGATCAAGGCCATCATCTCGTCGAAAACGGCGACGAAGTTCGCTGCAGCATTACTACTCCTGTCATGAAGATGAGGGATGTGAGCGGTGTAGGTCATCTCCTTCCACGCAGCCCGGTCGCCGAAGGCCGCCCTGAGAACATGCGCGCCTATCCGCTGGTACTGTTCTCTAAGAAAAGCTTCGACCCTCGGTCGGGCTGCGCCGGCAGCCGTGCGTGTCAGAAGGACGCCGCGGGCAATACGGCGACCGCTAATGTCCTGGGCCTCCTCAGCTTGCCGCCACGTCTCGACCCCGCATCGGAGGTCAGTCTCGCTCATCTGAGATGGGACAATCACCAAATCTGCCAGCGCCATTGCTACCTGCGTGTCGTTCGTGGCAGCCCCCATAAGGTCGATCACGACGTGATCATGCTTCGACGCTAGATCCCTCACCAGAGCACTGACCCGACGCTCGCCGTCCGGAACAGCCACGCCTACGTGCTGCAGTTCCGGCACCTTCCCGAAGAAGGCGTTCAGAGGACGATTGGGGTCGAGGTCGAGGGCAGCAACTGTCGCGCCTCGGGCAACGAGTTCGGCAACTGTGCACATCGCAGCGGTAGTCTTTCCTGAAC
>NZ_JBHLVZ010000108.1:0-4993 GCF_042433125.1 Muricoccus vinaceus
CCGCAAATCGCGGCATGAATGCTTTGAGAGCAGGCCTCCGTCGGCGAGGGCTGGGATACGTTGCTGCGCTTACCGCTCTGGTAAGTTTGCTCGGCGCCGCTGGAATGTATGCCTTTGAACGAGCTCCTGAAGTGGAGGGCGGCTTCAGCAGCTTCGGTGACGCGTTGTGGTGGACAGCGATGCTGATGACCACGATGGGATCTGACTTCTGGCCGCGCACCGCTGAGGGAAGAGTGCTTTGCCTGTTGCTCGCAACCTATGCCTTCGCCGTGTTCGGCTACATCACCGCAGCCTTCGCCAGCTTCTTTGTTGGTCGCGACGCAGCGTCTCGGCTGCAAGGGAACGACGGCTAGGGGGGGCGGCCGTGTAGCTTTTTCAAGCTTGCTTTCTCCTCAGGCATAATCGCAGGCAAGGAGCTGATCAGCTATCACAGGCAGTCACTGCTTTGAATCATCGCGACAGAAAGGCTACGCTGATGGGCAACACTGAGTCATCATGACAACGGTGTTCCACACTGGTGTCTCAGCCTACAGGAAAGACAGCGTAGATTCTGTCTAAGAAGTTCCTCACTGACGTCATCCAGCAGTCCACCGAGATGACGGGCGTCGCCTCTGGTCAGCTCGCAGCCGACTTGGTCACGGCGATCAAAGCGGAGATCGTCGAGACCGGCCGCTTCTCGCTGCCGGACTTCGGCACCTTCACCGTTCGCGAGACCGCCAAGCGCTCGGCGCTCAACCCACGCACGGGCGAGAAGGTGCAGGTCAAGACCGGCGCCACTGTCAAGTTCAAGGCCAGCCCCTCTCTCAAGGAAGCGGCATTCGCCGGTGCCAAGAAGTCCAAGCGCAAGGCTGCCAAGAGCAAGGCCTGCTGATCTTCGGCCGGGCCTACCGGGCAGCCGCGGAGCGGGTGCCAGGAGGTCCGGCCAGCCTTACCCGCAGGAGGCTAGTTCTTGATTTGTTCGCCTGCTGTCTGCACCCTGAGTGGATGCCGTGCCCCGTCTGATTCGCCGTTCCTTGCCTGATCCTCGTGCTGGCTGAGGTTCGCCATGGCTGATGCGAAGGATTCTGCCTCCGGTCCGATGGTGCCCGCCACCGGCGAAGAAGTCGCCGAGGTGCTGGCCTATGCCCTTCGGCACGACGAGCGCGGCAAGCCCCGGCGTGGCGCAGCCTGGGAGGTGGCGACCGCCGTGCTGGCCGAGCAGCTCGCCGCCCACTTGGAGCGAGCCAACATGGTGGTGGTCAAGAAACCACCGCGCCCGCCCCACTCGACCTGATGCTGCCACCCGGCGACGGTGCGGCTCGGGTGGTGCAGGGCGAGCCACGCGCATCTACCCAGCCCTTCGCCGAGCTCGCGGCCAGGTCGAACTTCTCCTTCCTCGATGGCGCATCCCACCCCTGGGAGCTCGCCGCCACCGCCAGGGCGCTCGGCTACTCAGGACTGGGGCTCTGCGACACCAACACCCTGGCCGGCGTGGTGCGCGGGCATGTGGCGGCCAAGGAGGTGGGGATCCCCTACGCGGTCGGCTGTCGCCTCCGGCTGGAGGATGGCGCCGAGTACCTCGTATGGCCGACCTGCCGGGCTTCCTACGGGCGCCTGACCGCTCTGCTGTCCAGAAGGCGCATGTCGTCGCCCAAGGACAGCTGTTGCCTCACCAGGGACGACATGCTGGCCGCGGCCGAGGGCTGGGTTCTGGCGGCGATCCCGCCGGAGGCGCTGGGCGTGCCTTTCGGGGAGCGTTTCAGGCAAGAGGCAGAGGCGCTGCGGGGGCAGCTGGCGCTGCCGATGATGGTCGCGGGTGCCCACACTCTCCGGGGCGACGACCAGCGCCGCCTGGACCGGCTGGGTGACCTCGCTGCCGCCGCGGGCGGCTGGCTGCTCGCGGTGGGGGACGTCCGCTACCACGTGGCCTCCCGCCGGCGCCTGGCCGACGTGCTCACCGCCATTCGGCTCGGCACCACGGTGGACGCCATCGGAGCGGCGGCCGAGCCCAGCGCCGAGCGCCGGCCCAAGAGCCTCGCCGAGGTGGCGCTGCGCTTTGCCCGGCACCCGGAGGCGGTGGCGAACACCCTCCGCGTGCTGGAGGCGACGCGGGGCTTCTCCTTAGACCAGCTGCGCTACGAGTACCCGGACGAGGTGGTGGACCCTGGCCGCACCGCCCAGGAGACGCTGGAGGCGAGGGTGGCGGCGGCGCTCGCCGCACGCTGGACGGTGGTACCGGCCGAGATCGAGGGGCGCATTGGCCACGAGCTGCGGCTGATCGGCCAGCTGGGCTACGCCCCCTACTTCCTGACCGTGGAGGCCATCGTCCACTTTGCCCGCGAGCGGGGTATCCTCTGCCAGGGCCGGGGGTCCGCCGCCAACTCGGCTGTTTGCTTTGTGCTCGGCATCACGGCGGTGGACCCCAACAAGCACGACCTGCTGTTCGAGCGCTTCGTCTCGGCCAGTCGCGGCGAGCCGCCCGACATCGACATCGACTTCGAGCACGAGCGCCGCGAGGAGGTCATCCAGCACATCTACGAGCGCTACGGCCGCGAGCGCGCCGCCATCTGCGGCACGGTGATCCGCTACCGGCCCAAGTCCGCCCTCCGCGAGGTCGGCAAGGCGCTCGGCCTGTCCGAAGACGTGACCGCCCGGCTGGCCAAGGCGAGCTGGGGTGGGGGAGGGGAGGGGTCGCTTTCCGACCTCGCCAAGGGCGAGGGGTTGGACCTTGGTGATCCGCGGCTGGCGGTGACCATGGAGCTGGCGCAAGAGATCCTCGACTTCCCCCGGCACACCGCCACCCATGTGGGCGGCTTCGTCATCACTCGCGGCGCGCTCACCGAGCTGGCGGTGGTCGGCAACGCCACCATGGAGGGGCGGACGGTGCTCGAGTGGGACAAAGACGACATCGATGCCCTCGGCATCCTGAAGGTCGATGTGCTGGCGCTCGGCATGCTCACCTGCCTCAGGCGGAGCTTTGACCTGCTGCGCCGGCACGGCGGGCCGGACCACGACCTCGCCAGCCTGCCGCGCGAGTGCCCCGAGACCTACGCCATGCTCCGCCGGGCCGACAGCGTCGGTGTGTTCCAGGTCGAGAGCCGGGCGCAGATGAACATGCTCCCCCGGCTCCGGCCCGAAAGGTTCTACGACCTCGTGGTGGAGGTGGCGATCGTCCGGCCCGGTCCCATCGCCGGCGACCTCGTCCACCCCTACCTCCGGCGCAAAGCAGGGGAGGAGCCGGTCACCTTTCCCTCACCCTCGCCCGAGCACGGCCCGGCCGACGAGCTGGAGCGGGTGCTGGGCAAGACGCTGGGCGTGCCGCTGTTCCAGGAGCAGGTCATGCGGGTGGCGATCGTGGCCGCCGACTTCACCCCCGACCAGGCCGACCAGCTCCGCCGCGCCATGGCGACCTTCAAGCTGACCGGGGGCGTGGCCCGCTACCGCGAGCGCCTGGTCGCCGGCATGGTCCGCCGTGGGTACGAGGAGGCTTTCGCCGAGGCGATCTTCGCCCAGATCGAGGGCTTCGGCTCCTACGGCTTTCCCGAGAGCCACGCCGCCTCCTTCGCTCACCTGGTCTACGCCTCCTTCTGGATCAAGCGGCACCACCCGGCGGTCTTCACCTGCGCGCTGCTGAACAGCCAGCCGATGGGCTTCTACGCCCCGGCCCAGCTGGTGCGGGACGCCAGGGAGCACGGGGTGCTGGTCCGCCCGGTGGACGTGAACGCGTCCGATTGGAACAGCACCCTCGAGCCGGAGCGGGAGAGCCGCGGCGGGCTGGCGCTTCGGCTGGGGCTGCGGCTGGTTGCCGGCTTGCCGGAGGCGGAGGCCCTGGCGCTGGTCAAGGCCAGGCGCGTCCGCAACGGGGCGCCCTTCGCCTCGGTGGAGGATGCCGCCATCCGCGCCGGGGTGGGACGGAAAACGCTGGAGGCGCTGGCGGCGGCGAATGCCTTCGGGGCCACTGGGACCGGGCGGCGGCGGGCGGTGTGGGACGCGGCGGTGGCGGCGTCCGGGCCGCAGCAGCTGCCGCTCTTTGCGGTGGCGCGGGACACCGCCGAGGCAGCGATGGCGGCCAGCGCGCCGCTGATGGCAGAGCCCGAGGCAGCCTTGCCCAGGCAAGGGGAGGGAGAGGAGGTGGTGGACGACTACCGCGCCACCGGCCTGACGCTGGGGCGCCACCCCATGGCGATCCTGCGGCCCACTCTAGACCGCCTGGGGCTGGGCGACACCCGCCAACTTGGCAGCCTCAGGCCGGGTGCGCGGATCCGCCTGCCCGGCATCGTCCTCATGCGCCAGCGGCCGGGCACGTCGAGGGGCGTGGTCTTCCTGACGGTGGAGGACGAGCACGGCGCGGGCAACCTCGTGGTCTTTGCCGCCATTGCCGAGCGTGACCGACAAGCCCTCCTCAGCGCCCGGCTGCTGCTGACGGAGGGCAAGGTGGAGCGCGTCAGCGAGCACGTGGAGGTGCGGGTCAACCACCTGATCGTTCAAAGGCTCATCGACCGCTCCGACCTGCTCGATAGGCTCAGCCAGGCCGAGCAGGGAGGCGAGTGGGCCGAGCGCGCCCTCGGCCGGGCCGATGAGGTGCGCCGGCCCGAGCCGGGGAGCCGCCGGCCGGTTCTGCCGAAGTCGCGGGACTTCCAATGAGCGCGGGCAGGGGGGGCCACCGCTGCCCGGGTCCGCTTCCCTTCATGGCAGTCTCAAGCATCTCCGCACCTCTCTTCGCGAGAGCCCCGTGATCCCCGCCCGCAAGATCATCCACGTTGACATGGACGCCTTCTACGCGTCGGTCGAGCAGCGGGACGACCCGTCGCTGGCCGGCCTGCCGTTGGCGGTCGGCGGCTCGCGCGAGCGCGGGGTGGTGGCCGCGGCCAGCTACGAGGCGCGTGCCTTCGGGGTGCGCTCGGCCATGCCGTCGCGCTTCGAGCGCTACCGGGAGATCTCCGCCCGCATCCGCGAGGTCTTCCTCGAGCACACGTCGCTGGTGGAGCCGCTCTCGCTCGACGAGGCCTATCTC
>NZ_JBHLVZ010000109.1:0-1178 GCF_042433125.1 Muricoccus vinaceus
ACTGCCCTACGCCGTGCCCCTCCTCGCCACCCTTCCTGGCGTGCCGCTCTGGGTGGTGGGCGACCGAGGCTACTCCAGCCATGCCTTCCGCCAGCACGTCTGGGACCTCGGCGCACGCCCCGCAATACCGCCCAAGAGGAACGAGGCCCCAGTCGCCTGTCCAGATTGGATCCACAACAATCGCAACCGCGTCGAACGCCTCTGGGCCAGGCTCAAGGAGTGGCGCGCCGTGGCGACGCGCTACGAGAAAACTGCCTCGTCCTTCCTCGGCGTCCTACACCTCGCCGCCACACTCGACTGGATCAGGCGCTAACAGGCCCTAGGACCCAAACCTGAAAGGACGCAACATGAAATGATACCCCCGATTGGGCCGCCTTTAAATGGCAGGGGTGGGACTGGGTTTTTGAGGGAATGGGCCGGCGGTAGCGGCGATAAGCTGCCGCGCGTGGGCTATGGTTACAGTGTCCTCATTGCCGATGGCTCCGTCAGCTTGAGCCTCTTCGTCCAGGCGGACGATCTCGCGCGCATCCTCCAAGTCCATGTCTACCAGCTCATCCGGGTCCCACGCGAACCCCATACCGTCAGCGAAGGATGTGCGGACGGTGCGGCGCTTTTTGGTCATGGTGACTCCTCATGTAGGTGAGCATTAGCAGATGAGCCTGAGGTATAGTTCCGCTTGGGGATAGGCCATACTTCGTGGAGTGGGGAGGAAACGTGACGGGATGGACGGCGCAATTGCGGGGCTGGGCGCGCGGGGTGAAGCGAGACGTCATCGCACTTTGGATTGCTGCTCGCGACCCACGCACGCCGACGGCCGCCAAGGTCGCGGCTGCGGTCGTTGCGGCTTACGCGCTCTCCCCTATTG
Source organism: Muricoccus vinaceus (assembly GCF_042433125.1). Taxonomy (NCBI): domain Bacteria; kingdom Pseudomonadati; phylum Pseudomonadota; class Alphaproteobacteria; order Acetobacterales; family Roseomonadaceae; genus Muricoccus; species Muricoccus vinaceus. Next base: position 866 of record NZ_JBHLVZ010000109.1, read on the forward strand.
ACCTTATCCCGGACTTCATCCCTCTCCTTGGCTATCTGGATGACGTGGTGATAGTGCCCCTCGGCATCTTGCTTGTCGTCCGCCTCGTGCCGCCTGCGCTTATGGCGAAGTTCCGCGAGGATGCAGCGCGGCGGGAGGAACGGCCGGGAAGCCTCACCGGTACCGTCATCATCATCGTCCTATGGGTCGCAGGCGCGGCGCTGCTGCTGCGGTGGCTTTGGCCTCGTTTCATGGAGTGAAGAAGACAAATGTCCTCCGCCCCACAGTTGAATGAGACGCCCCGCAAGCGGACGGTATCCGCCGATGGGGTGCA
>NZ_JBHLVZ010000011.1:0-66871 GCF_042433125.1 Muricoccus vinaceus
TACGTTGGCGTAGACTGATCAGACCAGGTCGTGGAAACCCTTGCGGACGGGGCGGGCCATACGATTCGTGTATGGACGCGGCGCGCAGGGCGACCCGCACAAGGTGATCTTCGGCACCAACAACGAATGGCTTCTTCCACTCGTTGCCCGCGTTGCCTGGAAGCCGCTCGACCTGACGCCCGTCACCGCGATGGCGTTCGACGAGTTCATGCTCTGGGTGAAGGAGGATTCTCCTTATCGCAGCGCGGCCGACCTCGTCGCCGCCGCGCGCGAGCGGCCGGGCGTGTTGCGCATGGGCGGCAGCCAGACGCGCGACACCGACCAGACGCTGACGCTGCTGATCCAGAAGGCCGCGGGCATCCGCTTCACCTACATCCCGTTCCGCGGCGGCGGAGAGGCGGGCGTGCAGCTCGCGGGCGGGCATATCGACGCCAACACCAACAATCCCTCGGAAAGCACGGGCGGATGGCGCGGCGGGCAGGTGCGTCCCGTCTGCGTCTTCCGCCGTGAACCGCTTCCCGCGGGCCCGCGCGTGACCGAGGCGCAGTCATGGTCGGACATCCCCCCCTGCGCTGCCCAGGGCATCACCGTCGATGAATTCCGCATGCCCCGCACCGTCTTCCTGCCCCCCGCGGTGCCGCCGGGGGCGCAATCCTTCTGGGCGGATGTGATGCGCAAGGTCAGCGAGACGCCGGAATGGCAGGACTACATCCAGCGCACCAGCCAGACCGCGGCGCTGCTATCGCCCGACCAGATGCGCGCCCTGATGCAGACCGAGGAGCGCGCGGCGCGTGAACTCTATGGCCCCGAAGGCTGGCTGGTGAACTAGCGGCGGGCGACCGGAAGGGGAGAAGGGGATGCTGGACCGCTTCCGGCTTGAGCTGGCCTTTGCCGGCGTCATCCTGCTGGTCGGCGCGCTGGGGTTGCTGGGCTCGGCCGGGCTCGACACGGGGTGGGCCTCCGACGGACCGCAGGCGGGCTTTTTCCCCTTCCGCGTTTCGATCATCCTGATCGGCGCCGCGGCGCTGGTGGCGGTGAATGCGTGGCGCGCGCGCGGAACCCTGGCTGCGATCCCGGTGATCGACCGCGAGGGCGGGCTGCGCGTGCTGCGCTTCGGCCTGCCCGTTCTCGGCATGGTGGCCGTGGCGCAGTGGCTGGGCCTATACGTCGCCATGGCGCTCTACCTGCTCGTGGCGATCCGCTGGGTCGGCGGCCGCCGCTTCGCCACGGGCCTCGCGGTCGCGCTCGGCGTGACCTTCGCCAGCTTTGTCGTGTTCGAGAAATGGTTCGGTGTTCCCTTGCTCAAGGGCCCTCTCGAAACGCTGCTCGGCCTGGGCTGAGGGAGGAGCCGCCATGCTGTCCAACCTCGAAGCCCTCATGCACGGCTTTTCCGTCGCCCTCACCGGTTACCATGTGCTGCTGATGATCGCGGGCGTGCTGCTGGGCATCCTGGTTGGCGTGCTGCCCGGACTGGGCGCGCCCAATGGGGTGACGCTGCTGCTGCCGCTCACCTTCTCCATGGACCCGGTATCGGCCATCATCCTGCTCACCAGCCTTTACTGGGGCGCATTGTTCGGCGGCTCCACCACCTCGATCCTGTTCAACATTCCCGGCGAGCCCTCTTCCGTCGCCACGACCTTCGACGGCTACCCCATGGCGCGGCAGGGCCGTGCGACGGAGGCGTTGACCTTCGCCTTCGTGTCCGCCGGCATCGGCGCGCTGGTGGGCATCGTGGTGATCACCCTCCTGTCGGGCGCCGTCGCCTCCTTCGCGCTGCGCTTCGGGCCGCCCGAGTACTTCGCGGTCTACCTTCTCGCCTTCGCCTCCTTCATCGCCTTCGGCGGCGGCGCGCCGCTCAAGACCATCGTGTCGCTGGCTCTGGGATTCGGCTTCGGCATGATGGGCATGGACACCGTCTCCGGCTCCATGCGCCTGACCTTCGACATTCCCGAACTCATCCGCGGGATCTCCTTCCTGGTCGTGGTGATCGGCCTTTTCGGCCTGGGCGAGCTGTTGCTGACCATCGAGGAAGGGCCGGAGTTCAAGGGCGCCAACGCCCGGCTCGACCCCGCCGCCATGCTGCGCGCCATCGCCGCCTTGCCGCGCTACTGGCTGGCCATCCTGCGCGGCTGCGCGGTCGGCGTCTGGATGGGCATCACCCCGGGTGGCCCCACCGCGGCCTCCTTCATGTCCTACGGGCTGGCGCGCCGCATGTCGCGCAACGGCACCGGCTTCGGCGGTGGCGAACCGGAGGGCGTGATCGCGCCGGAAACCGCCGATCATTCCGCCGGCACGGCCGCGATGCTGCCGATGCTCTCACTCGGCATTCCCGGTTCGGCCACCTCCGCCGTCATGCTCGGCGGGCTGATGATATGGGGCCTCAATCCCGGCCCCATGCTGTTCATCGAGCAGCGCGACTTCGTCTGGGGCATGATCGCCTCCATGTATCTCGGCAACGTCATCGGCATGGTGCTGGCGCTGGCCACGGTGCCGCTTTTCGCCGCCATGCTGTCGGTTTCCTTCTCCATCATCGGGCCGGTGATCGTCACGGTCTGCCTCGTCGGTGCCTATACCGTGGCCGGGGCGCCGTTCGACCTTTGGCTCGCCCTGGGCTTCGGCGCCGCCGGCTATGTCATGAAGAAGCTCGACTATCCGCTCGCGCCGCTCGTGCTGGCGATGGTGATCGGCGACAAGGCGGAGGATGCCTTCCGCCAGTCCATGCTGATGTCGAACGGCTCGCTCGGCGTGCTCTGGGCCAACCCGCTGGTGGGGACGCTCTCCACCATCGCCCTGTTCTTTTTGTTATGGCCCGTCGCCGCGGCGGCGCTGGGCCGGCGCCGCACGGCCGCGGTTGCGGCCGAACCCGGCGCGTGAACCCTTCCTGATCCAGCAAGGACCCGATCCGTGACCGACGACGTGCCACCGGGCACCCTGCGCTCCCGCGCCTGGTTCGCCCGCCAGGACAAGATGGGCTTCTACTACCGCTCCTGGCTTCGCAACCGCGGCCTGCCCAACGACCAGTTCGATGGCCGGCCCGTGATCGGCATCTGCAACACCTGGTCCGAGCTCACGCCCTGCAACGGCCATTTCCGGACCATCGCGGAGCACGTGCGCTACGGCATCCTGGAAGCGGGCGGCTATCCGCTCGAGTTCCCCGTGCTGAGCCTCGGCGAGACGCAGATGCGGCCGACCGCCATGCTCTACCGCAACCTCGCCTCCATGGACGTGGAGGAAGCGCTGCGCGCCAATCCGCTGGACGGCGTCGTGCTGCTGATGGGCTGCGACAAGACCACGCCCGCGCTGCTGATGGGGGCGGCGAGCGTGGACCTGCCCTCCATCGGGGTTTCCGGCGGCCCCATGCTGAATGGCCACTACCGCGGCCAGAAGATCGGCTCCGGCACCAACACCATCTCCATGAGCGAGCAGCTTCGTGCGGGCGAGATCACGCTGCGCGAGTTCCACGAGGCCGAGGGTGCGATGTCGCGCTCGGCGGGAAGCTGCATGACCATGGGCACGGCCTCGACCATGGCCTGCATGGTGGAGGCGCTGGGCGTGGGCCTTCCGGGCAACGCCGCCATCCCCGCGCCCGATGCCCGCCGCAACGAGCTGGCGCGCCTCGCCGGGCGCCGCATTGTGGAGATGGTGCGGGAGGACCTCCGGCTTTCGAAACTCCTCACGCGGGACGCATTCGAGAACGCGATCCGCGTGCTGGCGGCAGTTGGTGGATCCACCAACGCCGTGGTCCACCTCCTGGCGATCGCTGGCCGCCTCGGCGTTCCGCTGCAACTGGACGATTTCGACCTCCTGGCCAGCGAGGTGAACTGCCTGGTCAACCTCCGTCCATCAGGCGAACACCTGATGGAGGATTTCTTCTACGCCGGCGGCCTGCCCGTGGTGCTGCGCGAGCTGGTCGAGCGCGGGCTGATGCACGGGGACGCACCCACCGCGAACGGCCGCAGCCTGGCCGAGAACGTGGCGGACGCCGAGTGCTGGAACCGCGACGTGATCCATCGCTACGACGCGCCCTTCAAGCCGCAGGCCGGCATTGCCATCCTGCGCGGCAACCTTTGCCCGGATGGCGCGGTGATCAAGCCTTCAGCCGCCTCGCCGCACCTGCTTCGCCACACCGGCCGCGCCGTGGTGTTCGAGAGCATCGAGGACCTGCACGCCCGCATCAACGACGAGGCGCTGGACATCGACGAGAGCTGCGTCATGGTGCTGAAGTACTGTGGCCCCAGGGGTTATCCGGGCATGGCGGAGGTCGGCAACATGCCGCTCCCGCCCAAGCTGCTCCGCCAGGGCGTGCGGGACATGATCCGGATCTCGGATGCGCGCATGTCCGGCACGGCCTATGGCACGGTGGTGCTGCACGCCGCGCCCGAGGCCATGGCGGGCGGCGCACTCGCCCTGGTGGAGAACGGGGACATGATCACGCTGGACGTCGCGGAACGCCGGCTGCACCTGCATGTGGACGACGCCGCGCTGGCCCAGCGCCGTGCCGCCTGGACAGCCCCGCCCATCCCGCTCGCGGAGCGCGGCTACACCCGCATGTACGTCGACCACGTGATGCAGGCCGACAAGGGCGTGGACCTCGACTTCCTTCGCGGCGGCAGCGGCGCACCCGTCGCGCGCGACAACCACTGACGCCCGCGCCGTGAACCACGAGATCCTGTTCCGAGACCCCGCCGGACGGCGCGTGCGCTTCGCGCTCAGCGGTGCGCGCGGCGGCTTCGCTCGCACGCTCCTTGCCCAGGCACGCGCCATCCCGCGCCTGGAGCCTGCGGTCCTGTGCGACCTCGACGCGGAGGGCGTGATGGCCCTGCTGGCCGAGCTCGGCTACCCGCCGGGTGCCGCCGTGCTGTGCGAGACCGCGGCCCAGGCCGGGGGCAGGGGCGACCGGATCGCGGTGGTGCGCGACGCGAGCCTGCTGGATGCCGTTCCGCACGACATCCTCGTGGAGGCGACCGGGCAGCCGGAGGCGGGCGCGCGGATGGCGCTCGATGCCATCGGCAGGGGCGCTCATGTCGCCATGGTGAGCAAGGAGACCGACTCCGTTGTCGGGCCGGAGCTGAACCGCCTGGCGGTGGAGCGTGGGCTTGTTTACACCACGGCGGACGGCGACCAGCCCGCCAACCTCATCGGGCTCGTCACCTGGGCGCGACTGCTGGGCTTCGAGGTTCTCGCCGCCGGCAAGTCCAGCGAGTACGACTTCGTCTTCGACCATGCCAGGGCCGAGGTCACCTGCGCGGAGTTGCGCTGCGCCGCGCCGGGGCTCGGGGCGCTCTGGATGCTCGGCGCGGATGTTCCGGGCATGCTGGCCAGCCGCTCGGACGTTCTGGCTGCCCTCCCGCAGCGTGCCACGCCCGATTATTGCGAGATGAACGTGGTGTCGAACTCCACGGGCCTGCTCCCCTCGCGCGATGCGCTCAGCTTTCCCCTTTGCCGGATCACCGAACTGGCCGACGTGTTCGCCCCGCGCGCGGAGGGCGGCATCCTCAACCGGACCGGCGTGGTGGACGTCTTCAACTGCCTCCGGCGTCCGGAGGAGGTCAGCCTCGGCGGCGGCGTTTTCGTGATCGTGGCCTGCGGTGATCCCGTGGTCTGGGAGATGCTGCGCGGCAAGGGGCATGTGGTGTCGCGGGACGGCCGGCGCGCCTGCATCTTCCTGCCTTACCACCTCATGGGCCTGGAAACGCCCGTCAGCCTGTTCTCGGCCGTGCTGCACGGCCGCGCATCCGGCAGCGACCAACAATCCGTGCAGTCGGTGATGGTGGCGCGCGCCGGGCGGGACTTCCGCGCGGGGGAGGTGCTCCACATGGGCGGACACCATCACGTCATGGATGATTGCACCGCCCTTCTCCTGCCCGCCTCCCGTGCGGGGGGGCTCGTGCCCTTCTACCTGGCCGCCAACAAGACCCTGTGCGCGGATGTGCCGGCCGGCGCGATGATCCCGGAGAGCGCGGTCGCGCTGGAGGGCTCGCTGCTGCAGGCGCTCCGCCGCGGCGCCGCGCGTCCCTTGCCTGCTGCCACCGGAGCCATGCGATGAGCCACCCCCGTTACCGCGGCGTCTTCCCCGTGGTTCCCACCATCTTCGACGAACGGGGCGCCCTCGATCTCGGCGGCCAGCGCCGCTGCCTCGATTTCATGATCGATGCCGGGTCCGAAGGCCTCTGCATCCTCGCGAATTTCTCCGAGCAGTTCGTGCTCTCGGACGAGGAACGCGAGGTGCTGACGCGGGTCATGCTCGATCATGTGGGCGGGCGCGTGCCGGTGATCGCGACCACCACCCATTTCTCCACGCGCATCTGCGCCGAACGCTCGCGCCGCGCCCAGGAGGCGGGCGCGGCCATGGTGATGATCATGCCGCCCTATCACGGCGCCACGATCCGCGTGGCGGAGCCCGGCATCCAGGCTTTCTTCCAGGGTGTCTCCGACTCGATCGGTATTCCCATCATGATCCAGGACGCGCCGGTCAGCGGCACCGCGCTTCCGGCGGCCTTCCTCGCGCGCATGGCGCGGGAGATCGAGCAGGTGGCCTATTTCAAGGTCGAGGTGCCTTTTGCCGCCAACAAGCTGCGGGACCTGATCGCGCTGGGCGGGGAGGCGGTCGAGGGCCCCTGGGACGGCGAGGAGGCGATCACCCTCATGGCCGACCTTGATGCCGGCGCCACGGGCTCCATGACCGGTGGCGGGTACCCCGACGGCATCCGCCGCATCATGGACGCCTACCGCGGCGGCCGCCGGGAGGAAGCGGCGGCGGCCTACCAGCACTTGCTGCCGCTCATCAACTACGAGAACCGCCAGTGCGGCCTTCTCGCCGCGAAGGCCCTGATGAAGGAGGGCGGCGTGATCGCCTGCGACGCACCCCGCGCGCCGCTCCCCCCGCTGCACCCGGCCACCCGGGCGGGGCTGATCGAGGTGGCACGGAAGGCCGATCCGCTGGTGCTCCGCTGGGCGCGTTGACCGCGTTGCCCTGACACGGGACAACGGGTGGCGCGCGGCGGTCCTTGGCGCCGCGCGGCAGCGCCGGCACGGGGCCGGCGTCACGGAGCGCAAGATGGCCGCGACCGAACCCGCGTTGATCGCGCTCGACTGGGGCACCTCCTCGCTCCGCGCCTACCTGATGGGGCCCGGCGGCGCCGTGCTGGAAACGCGGCGCCTGCCGCTCGGCCTGATGCAGGTGCCCGGCCGCGACTTCGCGGGGGTGATGGAGCGTGCCGTGGGCGACTGGCGCCTGGCCTGGCCGGGCCTGCGGGCCGTCGCCGCCGGCATGATCGGCAGTGCGCAGGGCTGGGTGGAGGCGCCCTATGCCGAATGCCCGGCGGGCACCGATGAACTGGCGCGCGCCCTGGTGCCTGTCCCGGGTGGCGCCCTCCTGGTGATACCAGGGGTCGCGCGCTATGGCGCGGCGCCGGACATGATGCGGGGCGAGGAGACCCAGATCGTCGGCGCGCTGGTGCAACGGCCCGCCCTCGCGGCCGGCGCGCTCTTCGTCCTGCCGGGCACGCATTCGAAATGGGTCCCGGTCTCCGATGGCCGCATCCGGGATTTCCGCACCTTCATGACGGGCGAGGTCTTCGCGACCCTGCGCGAGCACTCCATCCTCGGGCGCTTCGCCACGAAGGATGCGCCCGCGGCGGACGCGGGCCGTCTGGCCGAGGCCTTTGCACGCGGTGTCACGGCGCTGCGCGACAGCGGGTCCGGGGCCGCGCCGCTTCTCTTTTCCGCCCGTGCCCTGGTGCTGGCAGGCCAGCTCCGTCCCGAGCTGAGCCTGGAATACCTGTCCGGCCTCTTGATCGGCGAGGAAATCCGCTGCGGCCTGCATGGGGAGGGCGCCGCGCCCGTGCTGGTGGGCGACGCCGCGCTCTGCGATCGCTACCGCCGCGCTTTCGCGTTGTTCGGCATCGACGAGGTGGCGGTTCTCGGCGACACCGCCCCGGCCGGGTTGTGGCGCATCGCTGAACTCGCCGAACTCACCGGGCGCAAGGAGCTTCAGCCATGATCCTGCAATCCTTCATGGATCGCCTGCCGCTGGTCGCGATCCTGCGCGGCATCACGCCCGAGGAAGCCTTGCCGATCGGCCATGCCCTGGTGGCGGCCGGCTTCGCGATCATCGAGGTGCCGCTGAACTCGCCGCGTCCCTTCGAGAGCATCCGCGCCCTCTCGGCCGAGTTCGGCCGGGACGTGCTGGTTGGCGCGGGAACGGTGACCGACCCTGCCCAGGTCGCGGAGCTCGCCTCGGCGGGCGGACGGATCGTGGTGATGCCGCACGGCGACCCCGAGGTGATCCGCGCCGCCAAGGCCGCCGGCCTGCTCTGCGTGCCCGGCGTCTCCACGCCGACCGAGGGCTTCGCGGCGCTCCGCAGCGGCGCCGACGCCCTCAAGCTGTTCCCTGCCGAGCTGCTCACGCCCCGGGTGCTCAAGGCCATGCTCAGCGTGTTTCCGCGGGGCACGCGCTTCCTGCCCGTTGGCGGCATCGCGCCGGACAACATGGGCGAGTTCGTGTCCGCGGGCGCCGCAGGCTTCGGGCTCGGCTCCGCCCTCTACAAGCCGGGCGCGACGGCGGCGCAGGTGGCCGATCGCGCCCAGGCTTTCGCCGCGGCCTGGCGCGCCCTGCGGCCCGCCGGCTGAACCCCGGCTTCAGTCCAGCGCCGCGAGCGCCGGGTGCAGGCAGGATCCCTGGCGCGCCAGCACGTCCGACCAGTCGCGGATCAACTTCGCATAGGCCCGCCCGGCCGCGCGCGGGCGGCGGTCCAGGTCGAACAGGCCGCGCGGGTTCACGCGGCCGCGCTGCTGGCGCAGCGCCACGTCCCAGTCCACCTGGTCGGTCAGGGAATACCAGGTGAAGCCCAGCACCGGCACGTGGTCGCGGCGAAGCTGCATCACCCCGGCCCACTGCTTCCATAGCCAGCGCTCGGCCTCGTCGCCGTTCGGGCCCTCGTCGCAATTGGTTTCGGTGTGCATGATCGGCAGGCGGTAGCGGTCGTGGTAGAGGCGCGTCACCGGGCCATAGCCGAAGACCTCGCCAGCCCAGCGGCTGCTGCCGGTGCCGGTGATCAGGTGCTCGTTGGTGGCGTACCAGTCGTTGCCCATGATGCAGTGGCGGCGCAGGTCCTGCTGCATGAAGAAACGGTACTCGTCACGGGTCATGCCGTTGTCGAGAAGGAACTCGTACATGCCGCTGTCCACGCGGTGCCCGTAGTTCAGGTCGAGCGTCAGGAAGCGCTCTCCGTTCCGGAAGTCGGCGTGGCGGAGGGCGGCCGGGCATTCCGGATGGAAGTGCTCGGTGGATTCCGATTGCACGAACAGGGCGTCGGGCCGCACCTCCAGGATGGCGTGCATGGCCAGCACGTTGGCGCGCACGATGTTCTTGATGGCGGTGACGTAGGACAGGTCGTCGCGCGCCTGCTCGTTCCACCAGCCGTACTTGGCGGAGAAGACCGCCGTGATGAACATCTCGTTCACGGGGGTGTAGAGCTGTATCCAGGGAAAGCGGCGCGCGAAGGCTCCGGCATAATCGGCGAAAAGCCCGGAGAAGTCGGGGTTCTGGAAGTCGCCGATCCAGTCGGGCACGCCGAAGTGGCAGAGGTCGACGATGGGCACGGTGCCCTGGCGGCGCAACGCGGCGAAGGCCTCCTCGGCGAAGCTCCAGTCATAGCGCCCGGCGCCCAGCAGGCAGCGGTGAAGCTGGGGACCATAGCGCAGGTAGTTGCAGCCGACCTCGCGCACCAGGGCGAAGTCCTCCTGCCAGCGCTCGTAATGGCCGCATTCGGCGAGCTGGTCGCGCCGGATGCGCCCGCCGGCGATGGTGGGTGCGCTGTTCTCGATGCCTGTCGCGAACATGAAGCCCGGGCGAACTCCCGCAGCGCCGAACGGCCCTGCGGGAGACATGGGGTAAGTGTTGGCGACGGTGCCGACGACGTCCAGCATGACCTGTTTCCCGCGTTCCGGGGACCTGCCGCCCCCTTCACGGATAGGTTATCGGGGTATCACGATCCGTTGAACAGGTATTTTCACGGATTTGCCCGGTGTGGCCATGGCGCCACGACTGACCGTCGCAGGCGGGTTGCTGGTCCTTGCCCCTCGCCACCCGGCGCGTGGCGTGGCCTCCCTTGTCAGGCCTCTTCCTCCTCGAGGAGCTGGTCCTCCTCTGCCTCCAGCGCCGGAGCCTCGGCAGGCTCCAGGCCGAAGCGCGCAGCGACATCCGGGGCGTAGCGCAGAAGATCCGGGCGCAGGCGGATCAGCGCGAGGTCCTTCACCTTGGCCTCCAGCATCACATCGAACTCGAGCCCCTCGGCGAGGCGCATGAAGGTGATGAACTCGAAGGGATTGCAGAAGTCGGCGTGGCCCGTGTTCACGGGCGCGACGAACACCGTCTTGAGCTTGCGCGAGCCCTTCTCCTTCCGCTTCAGCTCGCGCATCTCCGTGCGTGGGGAGGAGAAATGCACCTTGGGCCGCTGGCCCTCGGGCCAGGTGCGCAGGACGGCCTCCAGCGCCGCTCGCATTTCGAGCCCGTCCGGGTTGAGGCACCAGAAGTGCTGGTGGTCGAAGATCAGCCGCACCCCCGTGCGCTCGTGGATCCAAAGGATGTCGGAGACCGAGAAGCGGAGGTCATCGTGCTCCAGCACCAGCCGGCGGCGCACATGCTCGGGGAGGAGGTTGTTCCAGGTTTCCACCCAGCGCGCATTGGCCGCGGGGCGATCGCCATAGGTGCCGCCCACATGGATCACCATCACCGCCTCCGGGCCAAGCTCCATCCGGTCCAGCATCTCGGCCTGGGAGGAAAGGTCCCAGATGCTCTTCTCCACCAGCGCGGGGTCGGGGCTGTTGAGGACCACGAACTGGGAGGGATGGAAGCTCAGCCGGATGCCCAGCCGGCGGGCCTTGGCGCCGAGCGCGCGCAGTTCCGCATCGCTTTCCCGGACCATGCCGTGGAACTGCGGCATGTCGGGATGCGTGGCATAGGGCGCGAGGTCGGAGGACAGCCGGTACATGCGGATGTCGTGCTGGTCCAGGTAGTCCAGCGCGCGGTCCATGTGCTCCAGCGACACCTTGAGGTGCGGGTTCTGCTGCCAGCGCCGCGTGTCGTTGCTCTTGATCTCCGGTGCCCCCATCAGCTTCACGGGAACGCCCAGGCGCAGCGGCGCGGGAGCGCCGGGACGCTGGGGCGTCACGATGGGCTTGCGGCGCGTGCTCACGCCGGCACCTGCATGTCGGCCTCAAAGCCGAGCCCGGCGACGAAGCGGTTCCAGGCCGCCGGCGGCAAGGCTCCGCCGGAGGCCTGGGCATGGCCATTGCCGTAGTTCACGGGATCCGCTCCTTCTGGCCGGTGGTTTCGGAAAAAGGCGATCAGGTCCGTGCCGCTCCCCGCCCGCGCGGCGAAATGCACCCAGCCCGGCCGGTATCCGGTGTTCACCGCGATCACCACCTTGTCCTTCAGCCGCCCTTTCCACTGCTGCGCCACCAGGGGGTGGATCTGGCAGGGTGAATCCAGGGGGATCAGCGCCACGTCGCCGCGGATCCGCGGCGCGACGCGGCGCCCCTCCGCCAGGGCCTCCTGCACCTCGGCCTTGGCCGCCAGCAGCAGGGCCGTCTCGGCGTGGCCACCCGAGAGCACGTCCTTCGGCCCATCCGCCTTCATCAGCAGCGCGAAGGCGGGCCCGGCATCGGCCGCGCTGGCGCGCCGGGGCGCGTTGACCAGCGACACCGCGTTGCGCAGAGCGGTGATCCCCCAGCGCGACCGCGCTTCCGCCAGCTCGGCGAAGCCCGCCGCCTCCTCCATGTCCCCGATGATGCCCAGCGCCGCCAGCCAGAGCAGGTCCTCCACGGGGGCAACCGCGCCCGCGCACCACCAGGCCAGCAGGGAGGTCGTGGGCGTCGGCACCAAGCCTTGACCGCTCACGAGGAGGGCCTCTTCCGGTACGCCGGTGGGAACATGGTGGTCCAGCAGGATGGTCGGCGTGCCCGGCAGCGGCGGTTCGGACCGCGTGCCGAGATCGGCCACGATGAGCCCGCCAAGCGGGCGCTCCCTCAGCGCCGCCGCCATCTCGGGCGACCACGCATTCTCCCCGCGCCCGAGGATGCGCACCTCCGGGCGGCGGCCCGCCCTTTCCAACGCGCGCGCCAGGATGGCGGCGGAGGAAAGGCCGTCGGCGTCATGGTGCGACAGGAGCAGCAGCGGGCGGGAGGCATCGAACTGCTCCAGCGCCGCGCGAAAGCCGTCCCGTTTCGCCGCGATCCAGGCCGCGTCCGCCCGCGCCGCTCCGTCGCCCTGCTCGGCCATGGCCAGTCTCCCCCGCGCACCGCTTCACCAGCCGAGAGAAGGGTGCGGGGCCGCGCGGGTTGCGGTGGGGAACGGGGAACCGGACGCTTGACATGCTTTGAGAGCTGTTCGACCTAGTGTTCGCAGATTGATAAAAGTGTTCGCTGTGCGCACGGAGTGTGCTGGTGGAGGGGAGGGGAAGGGATGACGGACGAGGCCGGCCTGGAGGCGCTCTGCGACGCCTCGGATGTGGAGGAGGACACGCCCGTGCGCGCCGAGCTGCGCGGCGAGGCCTATGCCGTCTTCCTTGTGGAGGGCCGCTTCTACGTCACGCAGGACCTCTGCACCCACGGCCCCGGTTCGCTTTCGGAAGGCTTCGTGGAGGGGAGCGAGATCGAATGCCCCTTTCACCAGGGCAAGTTCGACATCCGCACCGGCGCTCCCGCCGCCGCGCCCTGCACCGAGCCGCTGCGGACCTGGCCGGCGCAGGTGGTGGACGGAAAGGTCTGCATCGATCCCGCGAAGGGGCGGCGCGCCGCATGAACGCCATCGCCAAGCCCGCATCGCCGAGACCCCGCATCGCCCTGGCCCTGGGCGACCCCGCCGGGATCGGGCCCGAGATCGCGCTGAAGGCGGCGCTCGACCCCCGCGTCCGCGCGGCCTGCCGCCCCGTGCTGGTGGGCGACCGCGGTGCCCTGGAGCGGCACGCGCAGGCCTGCGGCCTCGCCGCACCGCTGGCGGTGGTGGGCACGGCTGCCGAGGAGGTGGGCGAGGACCGGATCGCGCTGATCGACCTCGACCAGTTTCGCGAGGAGCCGCTCCGCCTCGGAGAGATCCAGGCGGTGCATGGAAAGGCTGCCGTGGAGGCCGCCGCCGTCGCCATCCGCGCCGCCATGGCAGGCGAGGTGGAGGCGGTCGCCGCTTGCCCGCAGACGGAGTTCGCCATCCAGGCGGCCGGCATCGCCTTTGACGGCTATCCCACCTTCGTCGCCCGCTGCACGGGCACGCCGGAGGAGGACGCCTTCCTGATGCTGTGCTTCGACAACAAGCGCATCGTCCACACCACCCTTCATGTGGGCCTGCGCCAGGCCATCGACCTCGTCACCCCCGGGCGTGTGCTGCGCGTGCTGGAGGCCACCCAGGCGGTGCTGGTGAAGCTCGGTGTGGCCGAACCGCGCATCGCCGTGTCCGGCCTCAACCCCCATGCCAGCGAGCACGGCATGTTCGGCAACGAGGAAGCCACGATCATCGAGCCCGCCATGGAGCGCGCCCGCGCGCGCGGCATCCGCTGCGAGGGCCCCTTCGGCGCCGACACGATGTTCCAGAAGCCGGACTACGACGCCTTCGTCGTCATGGTGCACGACCAGGGGCACCTGGCGGCCAAGCTGCTGGCCACCAACCGCACGGCGGGCATGACCATCGGCACGCCCGTGCTCTTTTCCTCCGTGGCCCATGGGAGCGCGCTCGAGATCGCGGGCCAGAACAAGGCGAGCCCCGAGGCCGTCGTGGAAGCCCTGCTGCGCCTCTCCGGCGCCGCCATCCGCGCCCGGGCGGCGGCCTGAGCCATGGAGCCCTTGCTGCGCGACGGCGTGGTGGTGGTCGGCGGGGGCCAGGCGGGGGGCCGCGCGGTGGAAGCCATGCGCGGCGCCGGCTTCACCGGCCCCATCACCCTGGTGGGCGAGGAGGCCGAACCACCCTACGAGCGTCCGGCGCTCTCCAAGGACATGCTGCTGGGCTCGGACGAGATCGCCTGGGTTCGGCCAGCCGACTGGTACGCGCAGCACGGCATCGCGCTGCGTCTCGACACGCGCGTGGCGGCGATCGACCGTGCGGCGCGCAGCCTTCGCCTGGAGGACGGCGACGCGCTGCCCTACGGCGCGCTGCTCCTCGCAACCGGCGGGCGCCCCCGCCCGCTGCCGGCGCCGGGCGGCGACCACCCACGCTGCCACCCCATCCGCAGGTTGGCCGATACGCGGGCGCTGCGCCCGCACCTCCGTCCCGGGGCGCATCTGGTCGTGGTCGGGGGCGGCTTCATCGGGCTGGAAGCCGCCTCCGCCGCGCGCGCGAAGGGGGCGCAGGTCACGCTGGTGGAGGCCGGCGGGGCGCTGATGGCCCGCTGCGTGCCGGCCGAGGTCGGCGCCTTCTACGCTGCGCTGCACGCGGGCAAGGGTGTCGACCTGCGCTTCAACACCCAGGTGGCAAGGATCGAGGACGACGCCGGCATCCCGTCCGTCGTTCTCGACACGGGCGAACGCATCCGGGCGGACGCAGTGGTGGTCGGCATCGGGATGGTGCCCAACGCCGAGCTTGCCGCCGGGGCAGGGCTGCGCGTGGCCAACGGCATCGTGGTGGATGCCTTCGGCCGCACGGAGGACCCGTTGATCTGGGCCGCCGGCGACGTCGCCAGCCGCTATGATCCCCGCTACGGCCGGCATCTCCGGCTGGAGTCCTGGCAGAACGCGCAGAACGCCGCCATCGCCGTGGCGCGCAACATCGTCGGCAAGCCCGCGCCGCATTCGGAGGTTCCCTGGTTCTGGACGGACCAGCACGGGCTGAACATGCAGATCGCGGGCCTCGTCTCGGACACGCTGCCCTGGATCGCCCGCGGCACGCCTGGCGAAGGCCCTGCGCTGCGGCTGCAGATGGATGGCAGCCGGCCGGTCGCGGCCATCGGCATCAACGCCGCGCGCGACCTGCGCTTCATCAAGGAACTGATGCTGCTGGGCGCCGAGGTGTCGCCGCAGCTGCTGGCCGACCCCACGGCGAAACTGGCCGACCTCGTGCGAAGCGCCAAGCGGGACCTGCGCCCGGCCGCGTGAACGGGTCACGGAAGAAACACTCCAAGGAGACCATCGCGATGCTGCGGAAGGAACAGAACGACCTCCTCACCCAGACCGGCCCGGGAACCCCCATGGGGGATGTCTTCCGCCGCTACTGGATCCCGGCCCTGCTGGCGGAGGAGGTGGCCGAGCCCGGCGGCGCCCCGGTGCGCGTGAAGCTTCTGGGCGAGCGCCTTCTGGCCTTCCGCGACAGCGAGGGCAAGCTCGGCCTGATCGACGAGTTCTGCGCCCATCGCGGCGTGTCGCTCTGGTTCGGCCGCAACGAGGATTGCGGCCTGCGCTGCCCCTATCACGGCTGGAAGTACGACACCTCCGGCCAGTGCACCGAGGTTCCGTCAGAGCCTGAGTCCAGCGGCTTCCGCCAGCGCATCAAGCTGACCTCCTATCCGCTGGTGGAGCGCGGGCACATCGCCTGGACCTATATGGGCCCGCCGGACCTGCAGCCGCCGCTGCCGGAATGGGAGTTCATCACGGTGCCGCCGGAACAGACCTTCTCCTCCAAGCGCCTGCAGGAATCCAACTGGCTGCAGGCGATGGAAGGCGGCATCGATTCCGCCCATGTCTCCTTCCTGCACCGTGGCGCCCTCAGCTCCGACCCGCTCTTCAAGGGCGCCAAGGGCAATCAGTACAACCTCAATGACAGCGCGCCCGTGTTCGAGGTGGTGGAGCACGGCAGCGGCCTTTACATCGGCGCACGCCGCAACGCGGAGGACGGTCACTACTACTGGCGCATCACGCCCTGGGTGATGCCCTGCTTCACCATGGTGCCCCCGCGCGGCGACCACCCGATCCACGGCCACTTCTGGATCCCGATCGACGACGAGAACTGCTGGGCCTGGAGCTTCGACTACCACCCCGTGCGCGCACTCACCGAGCGCGAGGTGCAGGCCATGCGTGACGGCCACGGCATTCACGTCACCTATGTTCCCGGCACCTACCGTCCGGCAGCGAACAAGGACAACGACTACCTCATGGACCGCGCCGCGCAGAAGGCGGGCATCACCTATAGCGGCGTCTCCGGAATCGCGATGCAGGATGCTTCGCTTCAGGAAAGCATGGGTCCCATCGTGGACCGCACGCGGGAAAACCTGACCTCCACCGACAACGGCATCATCATGGCGCGCTTCCGCCTGATGAAAGCCGCCAAGGCACTGCGCGACAAGGGCGTGCCCCCGCCCGGCACGCGGCCCGAGGAGCAGCAGGTGCGCTCCGCCGCCGTGGTGCTGCCGCCCGACCAAGCCTTCAAGGACGCCGCGGGCGAGGCGCTGCGGGCCAGGCCCGGTGTCGTCCAGGCATCGGTCTGATGGCCAGCGAGAGCGCGCGCGCCACCACGGCGTCCGAAGCCGCCTTTCGCGTGCGCGCGCCCAACTCCGCCCCGCGCGCGACGCTGGTGGTCGCGCTCGACCCGCCAAGCCTGGAGGTTGTGCAGGGGCTCGCCGCCCGGCCCTGGAACGGCGCGGTTTTCTTCGCTCCCTCCTTCTTCGAGCCGGAGGCGGGCGCCGACTCCCGGCGGTGGTTCCGCGACGTGATCGGCCGCGCGGCAGGCTTCGTTCAGGAGGTGGAATCCTCCAGCCAGGCCGTCATGATCGCGACCTCCGGGCAGGATGCGCAACTGGCCGCCGTGGTGGGCGAGGCCTGCGCCGCGACGGGCACCAAGACCTGCGGCCTGATCCTGCACGACCCTGCCACCCGGCCACCCTCGGCTCTATCGTCGGCGCTCGAGCAGTTGCGTCCCCACGTGTCCATGCTCAGCGTAGCCGGCGACGGCGCCTTCGCTGAAGCCATGCTGGAGGCGCTGCGCGCATGAGTGGCGCGGCGCTGGCGGGAGCGCCGGATCAGGAGGCCGACAAGGAGCAGGGCCGGGATTTCGTCACGGCGCTGGCCCGCGGCCTTTCGGTCATGCGTGCCTTCACCGAACAGGACCAGGACCTGACCCTGGCCGACATCGCGCGGCGGGTGGAGCTCTCGCGCGCGACCGTCCGGCGCTCCCTGCTGACGCTGGAAGCGCTGGGATACGTGCAGTCCTCCGGTCCCTTCTTCCGCCTCGCCCCTCAGGTGCTCACACTGGCGCAGGCCTATCTTTCCTCCTCCGTGCTGCCACGCGTGGCCCAGCCGTTCCTGGAGCGCACGAGCGAGGCACTTGGCGATTCCTGCTCCGCCTCCGTCCTGCACGGCGAGGACGTGATCTATGTCGCCCGTTCCACCCGGAAGCGGGCGGGGTCGCTGCACCGGGATGTCGGCACGCATCTTCCGGCCTATTGCACATCCATGGGCCGCGTCCTCCTGGCCAACCTGCCGGAGGGCGAGCTGGACCGCTTCTTCCGCACCGCGCGCCTGGAACAGGTCACGCCCTTCACCCTTCACACCGAGGAGGCGCTGCGCGCGGCGTTGGACAAGGTCCGGCGCGAGGGCTTCTGCACGGTGGACCAGGAGCTGGAGATCGATCTGCGCTCCCTCGCGGTTCCGATCCGCAACGCTGCCGGGCGCATCGTCGCCTCGCTCAACGTCTCCACACAGGCGCGGCGGACAACAAGCGAAGAGCTGCTGGGCACCTATCGTCTGGCGCTGGAAGAAGCGGCCGCCGGCATGCGCCCGCTGCTCATCGGATCCTAGCCGCCGTCAACGCGCCTGAGCGGCGGAAGCGCGTGCGATGGGTGTCCAGCGCGCGATCTCCTCGGCGACGAAGCGGGTGAATTCCGGCGCCGTCATGGCCGGCGAAACGAGCCCGTCCGCCTCCAGCCGCGCGCGAATGTCGGGTTTCGCGAGGATGCGCCGCACCTCCGCGTTCAGCCGCTCCACCACCGGCGCGGGAAGGTTCGCGGGCCCTGCGAGGCCGAACCAGGTGGTGGCTGTGAGGTTGGGGTAGCCAAGTTCGGCGAAGGTCGGGATCGCGGGAAAGCCCGGCAGCCGCTCGGCTGTGCTGACGGCGATACCGAAGATGCGGCGGTCGCGCAGCGGCTCGGCGGCGGAGGTGAGGGCGATGAAGGCAGCATCCACCGATCCGCCGAGCAGGTCGGACATGCCGTTGCCGCCGCCGCGATAAGGGATGGATTCCAGATTTGCGCCCGTCGCCTGCCGGAACATCTCCCCGATCAGCGCTCCGTGCGTGCCCGCACCCGGCGTCGCGAAGGACAGCGTGCGCGACCCGCGTGCGAGAGCCAGGGCCTCGGGCATGCTGCGCGCGGATGTCCCCGGCCCGACAACGAAGCCGACCGGCGGGCCGCCGAGATAGGCGATGTGCGTGAAGTCGCGCAGCGCGTCGAAGCCGTTCGCGCCCGCGTTGGTCGCAACCGCGATGACGTGGGACGCGATGCCGGATATGCCGAGCGTGTAGCCGTCCGCCGGCGCGCGCGCGACCTGCGTGGTGCCGATCAGCCCCCCCGCGCCGGGCCGGTTGTCCACGATGAAGGGCTGCCCGAGGCGTTCCGAAAGGTCGCGCGCGATCAGCCGCCCCAGCGTGTCCGCGCTGCCCCCGGGCGCGAAGGGCGCGACGATGCGCACCGGACGCTGTGGCCAGTCGCCGCCCGCAGCCGATGCGCCGCCCGCCGCATAGAGAAGCGGCAGCCCCACGAGTAACTTGAGCAGCGCACGCCGCATCGCATGTTCTCCTCCCCCAATGAAACGACATGCCCGCGTCGCAGCGAAGCCGTCGCCTTTTCGCTATCTTAGCGTGGGGAACGCCGGCGCACGCAAGCCGTGCGCGGCACAAGAAGGAGAGACCGCATGAGCGACGGCACGCGAGAAGGAGATGCTCGCGGAGGCGCTCCGCATGCTCGAGCACGCGGGAATGATCGACCATAGCGGCCATGCCAGCATCCTCAGTGCAGAGGGGCGCATCCTGATCAATGATGCCGTCGCGCCGAAGCGGCGCGTCGGCCCGGCGGACCTCGTTGAAATCGATGCGGACGGCGCGCTGCTCGCCGGCAGTGGGCGCCCGCCGCTGGAGTTCCACATCCACACGGAGATCTACCGCCGCCGCCCGGAGGTGCGCGCGATCATCCACCTGCACCCGCGCTGGTCCACGCTGCTGACCATGGTTGGCGCCGCCTTCCAGCCGGTTTTCGCGCAGGGCGCGCTGCTCGGGGACGTGCCGGTCTTCGATGATCCCATGTCGATCAGCACGCGCGCGATGGGAGAGGCGCTGGCGGCCTGCCTCGGCCCTGGAAGCGCGGTGTTGATGAAGTCGCACGGCGCGACGGTGGTTGCGGAGGACCTGACTGCCTGCTTCGCCCTCGCGGCCTACCTGGAGGAGAATGCGGAACGCCAGGTGGAGGCAATGCGGATCGGACAGCCCTTCGTGTTCGATGCGGCCCAGCGGGTCACGATCCGCCAGCGCCTCCATACTCCCGCGCTGTTCCGCAAAACCTGGGACCACTACCTCGCCCGCCTGGGCTGAGGCGTCCTGCGGACCCGAAGGAGTTTGCGTGATGACGTATCAATCTCTGGCGATACGCACGGCGTCGAGCCGCGTTACAGAAGAAGTTATCGTCGGCTTCCGTAACGAGCGGTTGGGAGCCGGGTGTGGTCGGACCGCAAGCAAATGAGGTGATCCATGGCAAAGCGCTCCAGCGAAGAGAGCAGCCAGAATAAGGGGCGCGCCTCGGCCAAGTCCGTGCCGTCGCACAGGGCCCGGCCTGACAAGGGCGATGCCGCCAAGCCCAAGCCCGCCTCGGCTGCAGAGTCCGCGCTGCGGCGAAAGCCTTCCGCCAAGCCGCCTGCCCGCGACGGCAAGGCCGATGCCGCGGCAAAGCCCGTCGCCAAGCCCGTTCGCGCGGCCAAGGCAGAACCGCCGAAGGCTGCTGGTTCCGCTTCCCGGCCGAAGCCGGCCGCTGCCCGCCTCAGGGCCACGCCGCGCTCCACACCGCCCTCGCCAGAAGCAACTGCGTTCGATGGCGTTTTTCCTTCGGAGCAGCCGGCCGCGCAGTCGCCTGAGCCGTCAGCCGAACAGCCAACCATTGCGAGCGCCCCCGCGGCACGGCTTTTCGTCCCCGGTCCCGTCACGACGGCCGTTCGCGCGGCGGCGTTGACCGCGGCCACGATGGCCACCCACTTCATGGCAGCGATGACCCTGGGCACGAGTATGCTGGGCGGCGCCGCAACGCCGAAGGTGAGGCCGGAACCACCGGCCTCGGGCAAGCCCGGGAACGACGACCGAGCGTAGCAAGACCACCGATCCGGGCGGCAGCCGCGATGCGGCCCCGTGTGGTCCACCGGTGCCGCGGGGCTGATGTTCCGGCGCGACATGTGCCGGGCGAGGGGAGGGGAGGCGCCTCGCTGGTGCTGTCGCGCGCCGACGTCATCGGTCCCGCCAGCTTCTGGCTGGCTCACTTATTCAAGCGCGTGATCTTCTACGCAATGCATCAACGGATGCCGCTGCTGTTCCGCGACGCCGGTCTCATGCTTGCCACCGCAGCGTTGATCTCAGCCCTCTTTTCTCTCGGCGGCGTCGGCGCGGTGCTGTTCGGCTTCCTGATGGATCGCTTCAACGCCAATCTGGTGATCGCGGCCGGCTTCGCGCTGACGGCCCTGGCGATCTGGGCATGGGGCAGGTGAGCGGCACGGCCGGGCTGCTGGTGCTGGTCGCGGGCACCGTGATGATACACGGCGCGGTCCTCGCTGCCTGCACTTGCAGCAGCTTTCTTCCCCACTGTGAGCCGGGTGACGGGGGTGGTTCAACGCTGGGCCTTGGCGGCTTCGGCGGGATCGCCAGCTCCATCCTTGTCGCCGAGCCCGGACGCCGCTAGCTGGATGTCGGAGAGATCTTCACGGTCCGGGCGGTAGCTGGACTGTTCGCGGCCGATGTGCTGGTGATCAAGCAGCTCGCCCATCCGGAACCGGGCCGTACCACAGCGAAGCCCGGTGACGGGACGCCTGCCCACTGGGACAGGCACGCGCCTTGACCGCGCAGCCGGGTGGACGCAGCCTCGCGCAACCCTCCCGAAATGCCGTTCGAGGAATGCACCTGAGCATGACGCGCCAAGCCATCCTGGATGAGATCCAGTCCTATGCCGACGAGCTGATCGCCCTGCGCCGCGACATCCACGCGCACCCCGAGACCCGCTTCGAGGAGGTGCGCACCGCGGGCATCGTCGCGGAGAAGCTGCGTGGCTGGGGCCTGGACGTGACGGAGAAGGTCGGCGTGACCGGTGTGGTCGGCACGCTGAAAGGCCGGCGGCCCGGCCAGCGCGCCATTGGGCTCCGTGCCGACATGGACGCGCTGTTCATCGAGGAGCGGAACGAATTCTCGCACCGCTCCACCGTGCCCGGCAAGATGCACGCCTGCGGGCATGACGGCCACACGGCCATGCTGCTGGGCGCCGCGCGTTATCTCTCGGACCACCGGGATTTCGCGGGCACCGTGCAATTCATCTTCCAGCCCGCCGAGGAGGCAGGGACGGGTGCCAAGGCCATGCTGCGCGACGGGTTGTTCGACCGCTTTCCCGTTGATGCCGTCTACGGCCTGCACAATTCGCCCGGCATTGATGTCGGCCGGTTTGCAACTCGTGTGGGGCCGATCCTTGCTGGTGCCGATTTCTGGGGCGTGACCTTCCGCGGCACAGGCGGCCATGGCGGTGCGGCGCCCCATTTGGCCACTGATGTCACCGTGGTGCTCGGGCAGTTCCTGCTGGCCGTGCAGACCATCCTGCCGCGCAACCTCCACCCGACGGAGGGTGCGGCGCTGAGTGTCGGCCATGTCTCCGGGGGCGCCGCGAACTCGCCCAATGTCATGCCGTCCGAGGTGATGGTGCGCGGCACGGCACGCTATTTCCGGCTGGAGGCTCAGGCCATCATCCGGCGCCGCCTCGCGGAGCTGGCGGAAAGCCTGGCCGCGGCGCATGGCTGCACGGCGGAGTCCCTCTACGAACCACTCTGCCCGCCCACGGTGAACGCCGCGGGGAAAGTCCCGGTGGCGTCCGCCGCGGCCGCGGCGCTCGTCGGCGAAGCCCGTGTCGGCGACATCCCCCTGAGCACGGGCGGGGAGGACTTCGCTTTCATGCTGCAGGAAAAGCCGGGAGCCTTCATGCGCATCGGCAACGGCAGCAATCCCGATGGCAGCTTCCACAACGTCCACACGCCGCTCTACGACTTCAACGACCAGGCCCTCGCACTCGGCTCGGCTTATTGGGTCAGCCTCGTACAGGAAGAACTTGGCCTGGAGGACCGGTGAGGGCGGCGCCGGGCGCGGGCGTGACCATCGCCGGCGGGCGGTTCTGCGCCCAGGGCCGCGCGGCCTCCAGCAGCGCGCCCAGACGCAGCACATCCATGTCCGCGCCCCAGCGGCCGATGATCTGCACGCCCGTCGGCAGCCCGTCCCGCGCGAAGCCGGATGGCACGGTCAGTGCCGGGTGCCCCGTGAGGTTGAAGGGATAGACGTAGGCGCTCCAGCCCTGCCGCGTGATGCCGCAGCGTTCGCCTTCGACCTCCACCTCGTCATCGGCGGCGTCGAAGTCGGCCGGCAGCGCGGTGCGCGTGAGCGTCGGCGAGACCAGCACGTCGTAGCGCTCCATCAGCGCCTGCACGGCGCGGAACAGGCCGGTGCGGGCATACTGGGCCTGCCGGAAATGGGCCATGCTGAAACCCTCCCCGCGTTCCATGAAGGCCAGCAGCACCGGGTCCATCCGGTCCCGCCATTCCGGCAGGTGCTTCGCCATCGCGACGGCGAAGTTGCCCTGGTACATCACGCGTCCCGGGAACTCGATCCAGTCGATGGGATCGGCCACGGATTCTACCGCCGCGCCCATTGCAGCCAGAACGTCGAGCGAGGCGCGGGCATTGGTCTCCATGTCGCGGTCCAGCCGCGGGTTCGCCGCGCGCTCGATGAAACCCACCCGCAGCCCCGACAGGTCGCCGCCGACCAACCCGGCGGAAGGCCCCGAGAGCGTGGGCCCGTTCAGGCTCCAGGGGTCGCGCGGGCTGGGTCCGGCCATGGAGCGCAGCATCACCGCCGCATCCGTCACGCTGCGCGCCATGGGGCCGGCATAGGTGTAGTTGCCGAAGGCGTCCGTGCTGGCCTCCCAGGGCACCAGGCCGAGCGTCGGCTTCAGCCCCACCACCCCGCAGCAGGCGGCCGGGATGCGGATGGAGCCCGCACCGTCCGTGCCCAGCGCGATCGGCCCCAGCCCCACCGCCAGCGCTGCCGCCGCACCGCCGCTCGATCCCCCGGAGGTGCGCGACAGGTCCCAGGGATTGGGCGTCACTCCGAAGCTTGGTCCGTCCGTCATGCCCTTGTGGCCGAATTCCGGCATGCGGGTCTTGCCGATCAGGATGGCCCCGGCCTCGCGCAGGCGCGTCACGAGGATGTCGTCCCGGGCGGGGACATTGTCGGCGAAAATCGCGGAGCCGTGGGTGGTGTGGATGCCCGCCGTGTCCACCTGGTCCTTGATGCTGACGGGCACGCCGTGCAGTGGGCCGAGCGGGGCGCCCTCCATCACCTGGCGCTCGGCGGCGCGGGCCGCCTCCCGCGCCCGGTCGTGCAACAGGGTCACGAAGGCATTCAGCGCGGGCTGTGCGCGTTCGGCCGCGGCCAGTACCGCATTGATGTACTCCACCGGGGAGAGTGCACGCCGCCGGATCAGCGCCGCCGCCTGTTCGGCGGTGAGAAACAGAACGTCGTTCTCGGACATGGGCGTGGCTCCTCCGTGGCGGGCGGCCCGTTCGATCATGCTGGAGCCGCACGCCCGATATCTGATATATCGTCCTTACCCGGCTTCCAAGGAGCCGCCGAGTGCCTGGCGCGAAGTGCAGCATCGCCGAGCCCACCCGACGCCGCGCGGCGCGAGCCGCCGCGCCACGCCCGTTGCCGAGAAGAAATCCAGGAAGGAACACGCCATGCTGACGCATCCCACTGCCGGGCGCGTGCCACGGCGCGCGCTGATGCGCGCCGGCGCCGCCACTCTCGCCGCAGCCGGAATGCCGTTCCTGGCCCGGCCCGCCCAGGCCGCGGGCACGCTGACACTGGTTCTGGAATCGGAGGTCGTGATCCTCGACCCCTATGCCACCACGGCCGCGATCACGCGCACCTTCGGCTATCACGTGTGGGACACGCTCTTCGCGATGGCCGAGAACGGCGAGATCCGGCCGCAGATGGTTCGCGACCACACGGCCTCGCCGGATGGACTCACCTGGACCTTCACCCTGCGTGACGGACTGAAGTTCCATGACGGCGCGCCCGTCACGGCGGCGGATTGCGTCGCCTCGCTCAATCGCTGGATGCCACGCGATCCGCTCGGGCGGATGCTCCAGGCCGTTGTCGCCTCGATCGAGCCGCGCGGGGCGGACAGCTTCGCCATCGTGCTGAAGGAGCCGTTTCCACTTCTGCTGGACGTGCTGGGCAAGCCGAACGCGCCCGTTCCCTTCATCATCCCGGCGCGCATCATCCCGTCCAATCCGTCGGCGCGTATCACCGAGATCATCGGTTCCGGCCCCTTCGTCTTCCGCCAGGACCAGTGGCGCGCGGGAGACCGCATGGTGCTGGACCGCAACCCGAACTACGTTCCGCGCGAGGAGCCGCCGGACTTCCTGGCCGGCGGCAAGCGCGTGAAGCTGGACAGTCTGGTGCTGCGCGTCATGCCCGACGACGGTACGGCGGCGAGCGCCCTCGCGGCGGGCGAGGTGGACTATGTGCAGTACCTCGCCTTCGACCAGCTTTCCCGCCTCGAACGCTCCCGCAGCGTGGAGCTGATGGGGCTGACTGGCATCCACATGTTCCAGGGCAACTTCCGGCTCAATCACGCCAGCGGCCCCTTCGCCGATCCGGAGGTGCGCAAGGTGCTGTGGCACCTGGTGGACCAGTCCAGCATCATGCAGGCGATCGGCATCCCCGCGCGCTTCGCGAGGCCGGGCTGCCCCTCCTTCTGGATGTGCGACGCGCCGCTGGAAACAAGGGCGGGCGCCGAGCCGGCGCGCTACGACGTGGCGCTTGCGCGGGAGATGCTGAAGCGCACGAACTACAAGGGAGAGCCGGTGGTGATGCTGGAGGTGTCCGCCTCCATATCCCAGACGGCGGCCAACGTCTTTGCCCAGGCGATGAAGGAGGCCGGTTTCACGGTGGACGAGCAGGTGATGGACTGGGGCACCGTCCTGGCGCGCCGCGCCAACAAGCAGGGATGGAGCCTGTTTCCCGTCTATTCCAACGGCGTGGACATGGTGTCGCCCCTGAACCACTTCTACATCGCCAGCACCTGCGCCGATTACCCGGGCTGGAGCTGCGATGCGCGCATCCCCACCCTCGTGGACCGCTTCGCCAAAGCGGGAAGCCTGCCGGAAAAACGGCAACTGGCGGACCAGATCCAGACGATTGCCTACGAGCTGGTGCCAAACCTGATGTGGGGCCAGTTCTCCCGCCCCGCGGGCTACCGCAACCGCATGAAGGGCCTGATCCGGTCCAGCTTCCCCATCTTCTGGGAGGTGTCGGTTTAACGATCGGACGCGATCGGCGGCTCGGAGCGGAAGGGTTTTCCGCACGCGTGGCAGGCGTGGATCATGGGAGATGGGGAAGGGCGCTGCTCCGGGTGTCGGGCGAGGCCTGGGCACCGACCGAGGCGTTGGTCTCCGCCACCCCGCATGTGCCGCAGACTGGCTGGCTGCAGGTGCGACGGCCCGGCCGAGTACGGGCGGTCGCCGTGGAACCACGATCGCTCCAAGCGAAAGGCGGTTTCGGCAGCGTAGCCCGGGAATGGAGGGTCGGCAGCATCGCTCGACCCTGGCCGTGCAGGCCCTCGCGCGCCGGCCCGTGCGCCGCCCGGTGTGCGGGGGCGCCGGGTGGGCGGCCGTTGAACCCCATCACCGCATCGCGCGGGCCCGCGCCGCGCCGAGCCCGAGCAGGCCCAGGCCGAACAGGGCGAGGGTCGAGGGTTCGGGCACCGACACGGGGTTCTGGGAGAAGGTGAAGTCCACCGCGACCTGGGAACCCGTGATGTAGGACAAGCCGTTCCAGTTGATCCGGACCTCGTTGCCGGTGAAGGAGACGCGGCTGTCGTCGAAGCCGGCGAGCGTCGTCGCGAGCGCATCGACCACGGCACCGGTGATCCCGAGGTTCGAGCCGGAGGTGAAAACGGGTCCGTTGAAGGGAACGGAACTCCACGTCGGCGAGACGAGGTCGGTGCTCAGGACGAGCACCAGCCGGGCGGCGCTGAAGTCCGTGGCGATGCTGGTCACGCCCTCGATCAGCCCGGTCGTTTCCACACCGGCACCGACCGTGAAGCTGGCGGGCGACCAGGAGGAGGGGCCATAGGCGGCACCCGCCACGGGGAATTCATAGGTTGGCGTGAACGCCTGCCCGATGAAGTCCGCACGGGCCGGCGCTGCGCCGGCGAGCAGTGCCATGCAAAGACCCATGCAGGCCAGACGAGTACGGTCCATTTCTCTTCTCCAATCCGTGCCACTTGCGGCGGGGACAGAGAGAGCAAACTTCGTTCCACAAAAGCAAATAATGCAGATTCAGATCGTTACGGTTTGTGCAAGAAAGGCTGGGGCGGGATGTGTAAGATCCGCCGACAGCCAGCTTCAGCCCGTCACGCGATCGCCGCCACGGCCGCGAAGCCGGCGTCGGCGGCTTCCAGCGCCGTGTCGATCTCGGCTTCCCCATGCGCACAGGACAGGAACATGTTGTGCCGCGGGTGGAAATACGCGCCATGCCGCAATGCGGCCGCGCAGAATGCTTCACCCAGCCGCACGCCCGGATCCTGCTCGAACTGCATCAGCGGCATGGCGGGCGGGCCGCTGTTGCGTATGGTAAGCCCGTGGCGCGCGGCCAAGCGGTCCAGTCCCGCGCGCAGGCGCTCCCCCATCGCGCGCATCCGGGCGGGGCCATCGATGCGGCGAAGCTCGGTCAGCGTCGCCAGCGCAGCGGCCATCGGCACGGCGGTGCACCAGAAGGAGCCGGTGGTGTAGACGCGGGTCGTCGCCTCGCGGAACCGCTCTCCCCCCGTGACGGCGGCGAGCGCGTGGCCGTTCGCGATGGCCTTGCTGTAGGCCGCAAGGTCCGGACGCACGCCGATGGTTTCCCAGGAGCCGCCGAGGTCGAGGCGGAACCCGGCGCGCACGTCGTCCAGGATCAGCGCGGCGCCGGTTGCGTCGCATATGCTGCGGGCCTGGCGCCCGAAGGCGGGATCCGCCAGTTCGAGAGCGACGCCCATGTCGTGGCGGAAGGCGGAGACGATGATCCCCGCGAGATCCGCGCCGGCGCGGTCCGCCGCCGCCTCCAGGCTCGCGGCGTCGTTGTATTCGAAGGGGATCAGGTGCGCGCGGTCCTCCTCCGTCACCCCCGCGACGGAAGGCGAGCACCATGGCACCGCGCCGTGATAGGCGCCGCGCGCGACCAGAAGCTTGCGCCGACCGGTCTCCGCCCGCGCGATGGTGACGCAAGCCGTGGTGGCGTCGGTGCCGTTCTTGGCCAGGAGGCACCAGTCGGCGTGCGGGATCATCTCCACCAGAAGCTCCGCGAGCTCCACCAGCACGGGGGCAGGGCCGTTGAGGCAGTCGCCCTGCGCGGCCTGGGCGCTGGCTGCGGCTTCCACCGCCGGGTGCCGGTGGCCGAGCACGATGGGCCCCCAGGAGCACATGAGGTCGATGAACTCACGGCCGTCAGCGTCCCAGAGGTGGCATCCCTCCGCGCGCGAGAAGAATTGCGGATATCCGTCAGGCAGCTTGGCCGCGTTCAGGTGGCCCCAGAGGCCGCCAGGAATCACCTGGCGGGCACGGGCGCGCAACGCGGCGTCCATGGGGCCTGCGGCTCCCTCGGCCTGGGACAGCGCCTGGGCCTGGAACATGGTGTCGGGCATCGGGCGATCCTTGCTTCGCGCTTGATATATCATATTCGCCAAGGCAGGCTTTGGCGAGGCTTCTGGTGAGGATCGCTGATGCGCGTTTTCCGTGCGGCCCTGCTCGGCCTTTCGCTGTGGGCGGCCAGCGACTTGGCCCTGGCGCAGGCGCCCTCCGCGCAAACGCTGCGCGTCGGCATCGTCAGTGATCCGGACGTTCTCGACCCGACCCTGTCGCGGAGCCTCGCGGCGCGGCAGGTCTTCGCGGCCATGTGCGACAAGCTGATCGAGCTGGACGCGGAGGGGCGCCTCGTGCCGCAGCTCGCCACCGCCTGGCGCTGGGCGGAGGACGGGCGCGCCCTGGTGCTGACGCTGCGCCCGGGGGTGCGCTTCCACGACGGTGCGGCGATGGACGCCGAGGCCGTGGTGACCGGCCTCCGGCGCCACCTGGAAACACCCGGCTCCACCCGGCGGGGCGAGATGGGGCCGGTGCGGGAGGTGTTGGCCACCGGACCGCTGGAGGTGACGCTGCGGCTCGGGCAGCCCTTTGCCCCCCTCCTGGCGGCGTTGTCCGACCGCGCCGGGATGATCGTCTCCCCCCGCGCGGCGGGGCGCGTGAACCAGGACTTCGCGCGCGAACCGTCCTGCGCCGGCCCGTTCCGCTTCACCCGCCGCGTTGCGCAGGACCGGATCGAGCTGGAGCGCTTCGCGGAATACTGGGACGCGGCGCGCATCCACTTCGACCGGCTGGTCTACAGGCCCATCACCGACAGCACGGTGACGGCGGCCAACCTTCGCTCCGGACAGCTGGACGTGGTGGAGCGCGTCGCGGCGACGGATCTGCCGGAGATCCGGGCGGACCGGCGCGTGCGGGTCGTGAGCGTGCCCAGCCTGAACAGCGTCTATGTCGCGGTGAACATCGCGAACGGGCCGCGTGCGGACAGCCCCATGGGGCGGGACCCGCGGGTGCGGGAAGCCTTTGAACTGGCGATCGACCGTCAGGCGCTGGTGCAGGTGGCCTTTGACGGGCAGTACCTGGCGGGGAACCAGTCGGTTTCGCCGGGAAGTCCGAACTACGTCGCCTCCCTGCCGGTGCCCGGCCGGAACCTTGCCCGCGCGCGGGCGCTCCTGCGGGAGGCCGGCGTCGAGGGGCGGCTGCGGATGCGCATGTCCGTGCCCAACACCAGCGAGTACACCCAGGCCGCCGAGATCATCCAGGCCATGGTCGCCGAGGCCGGGATCGACCTGGAGCTGCAGGTCATCGAGACCGCGACGCTGCTGCGGCAGTGGACCGCGGGCGATTTCGAGACGCTGCTGATCGCCTGGTCCGGCCGCGTCGACCTGGATGGCAACCTGTGGGGCTTCAACGCCTGCGGGGAAAGTCTCAACGGAGGCAAGTACTGCTCCGCCGAGGCGGACGCGGCCCTGCGCGAGGGACGGGGCAGCGTGGAACCGGAGCGCCGCGCCGCCGCGTATGGGGCGGCGATGCGGGTGCTGCTGCGGGACAGGCCCTACATCTACCTCTGGCATTCGCGCGTGCTGCACGGCGCCTCCGCGCGGCTGGAGGGGCTGCGCGCGATGCCCGACGCGCTGGTGCGCGTGCAGGACCTGCGGATGCGCTAACCGCGCGCGGGAACGAGTTGCCGCAGCCCCGCGGCGACCTTGGCGCTGTCCCCCAGCGCAGCGTGGTTGAGCGGCCTTGACACCGTCGGGGCCGCCTCGCTCCCGCACACGCGGAGAATCTCCGCGTCCAACCAGTCGAAGCAGCGCTCCTGCACCTCCTGGGCCAGCCTTGCCCCGTGGGAGGTGCCGCGCGCGGTCTGCTCGGCGATCAGCACGCGGTTGGTGCGGCGGATACTGGCTTCCACCGCGGGCCAGTCGAGGCCGAGCGGGTCAAGGGTCCGCAGGTCGATCACCTCCGCGTCGATCCCGGTCGTGGTCGCGGCTTCCTCGGCCGCGCGGACCATGGCCGCATAGGTCAGCACGGTGCAGGCATTGCCGGCGCGGGCGACGCGGGCCGTGCCGGGGGCGATGCAATAGTCGAGGTCGACCGGCACGGGCCCGGTGGTCTGGAACAGGTCCTGGTGCTCGATCACCAGCACTGGGTCCTCGCAGCGCAGCGCGCTGTTCATGAGGCCGACATAGTCGTGCGGCGTGGAGGGCGAGAAGATCCGCCAACCCGGGTACATCGCGAACAGCGCGGAAGGGTCCATCGAGTGCTGCGAGCCGTAGCCCGCGCCCGGGTTCACGCGCGCGCGCACCACCAGCGGGATCGGCACGCCGCCGCCGAACATGTGGGCGAACTTGCCGATGCCGTTGAACATCTGGTCGGCCGCGACCACCGTGAAGTCGCCGAACATGATGTCCACCACCGGGCGCAGGCCACACAGGGCGGCGCCGAGCGCCATGCCGGTGAAGCCGTTCTCGCAGATGGGGGTGGCGAAGACGCGCTCGGGGAAACGCTCCATCACGCCCTTGGTGGAGCCGGAGACGCCGCCGCGCAGGCGGTGGATGTCCTCGCCGATGACGACGATGCGCGGGTCGCGCTCCATGTTGTGCAGCAGCGTCGCGGCGACCGCCTCGATGAACTTCATCTCGCGCGCCGCTTCGGCCGGAACGGAGGTTGCCTCGCGCATGGCCTCGCCGCGCAACTCGGTGAGGTCCCCGCGGATGCCGCGGTCCACTTCGCCCGGGTCGGGCAGCAGGCCCGGGCGTATGGAGGGCGCGTTGGCGCCGGGCGCCGTCTCGGTCAGCGCCTCGGCCGCTTGCGCCACCATGCGCCGCGCGCGCGCGTCCAGCGCCTCGAAGCCCGCCGCGTCGAGCACGCCCATGGCTTCCAGCCGTGCCGGCACCGTGAGCAGCGGGTCGCGTGCCCGCCATTCCGCTTCCTCCTCCTTGCTGCGGTAGCCAAGCTGGCTGCCCAGCAGGGGGCCGGACTGGTGCAGGAAGCGGTAGCAGACGGCCTCGACGAAAACCGGGCCGCCCTTTTCGCGGATGGTCTCGCGCGCCCACTGCATGGCGCGGCGCACGGCCACGGGGTCCATGCCGTCGCACTCCACCGAGGGCACGCCGAACATGGCGCCGCGCCCAGTGAGGCGGGTTTCGCGCGTCTGTTCCCGGACATGGGTCGACACGGCGTAGAAGTTGTTCTCGAGGAAGAAGATGACCGGCAGCGTGTAAAGGGCGGCCAGATTGATGGCCTCCAGCGTCTGCCCGGCCATCAGCGTGCCGTCGCCGAAGAACGCGACCGAGACGTTGTCGCGGCCCAGCACCTTGTCGGCCAGCGCGTAGCCGGCGGCATGCGGCACGTTGCCGCCGATGATGGCGGAGCTGCCGACCACGCCTGATTCCGCGTGGCGCATGTGCATGGAGCCCCCGCGCCCGCCGCAGAATCCGCTGGAAAGCCCCATGATCTCCGCCATGGTTCCCTGCACCAGCGCGGCCGCCGCGGCCGTCGGCGGGTCCCGGCGGGGGTCATAGCCCTCGGGCGTCGCGTGGTTGAGGAGCTTGGCCAGGATCTGGTGATGGGCCCGGTGCGTGCCGTTGATCTTGTCCCCGCTGCCGAGGACGGACATGGCGCCCACCGCGCCCGCCTCCTGCCCGATGGAGGCATGGGCGGGACCATGGATCAGGCCCTGGCCGTGCAGGTCGAGGATCGCTTCCTCGAAGCGGCGGATGAGCAGGAGCTGCTCGGTCCATCGGGCGAGGTCGGCCGGCGATTCGGCAGCCCAGTCGGCCTCCTCGGCCTCCAGCCGGAACCAGTCCGTTTCGGTGCGGAGAGGGCTGCGCTTCATGGCCTTTCCTCCAGCTCCCGCAGGCGGCGCACCAGGCCGGCGCCCCCCTCGGTCATGTCGGCGGCCAGCGCCTGGCAGGTCGCGGCCGGGTCGCGGGCGCGCAGCCCGTCCAGCACGTCGAGGTGGCGGTGGCGGCCGGGATAGGTGGGCGGCGCGTGGGGATAGAGATGCGCCAGCGTGGGACCGTTGCGCAGCCAGATGCCCTCGATGATCGCCAGCAGCTCCGGCATGGCCGCGGCGCGGTGGATCCTCTGGTGAAAGCGCCAGTTGGCGCGGTTGGCGGCGTCCGCGTCGCCGCGCGCCTCGGCCTCCACGAGGGCCGCGTGGTCGCTCGCCATCGCCTCGATCGTCTCCGGCCGAATGCGCAGCGCCGCCGCTTCGGCAGCCAAGCCCTCAAGCGCCATGCGCACCGTTCGCAGCTCCAGGTATTCGTCGAGGGTGAGGCCGGCGACGGTGATGGACTTGGCAGCCTCCATGCGCAGCGCCCGCTCCCGCACCAGCTGCATCACGGCCTCCCGCACGGGGGTTTCGGAAACGCCCATTGCGGCGGCGAGCTCGCGGATTTTCAGGCGCTGGCCCGGCGCCATGCGGCCTTCCATCAGCGCGGCGCGGAGCTCGGCATAGACCCGGCCGGCGAGGTTGTCCCGGCCGATTCGGGGAAGGCTTTCGAGCGGGTCTTCGGGAGCTGCCTGGGCGCGCGCGCGAATGGCGGCGGGCTGCGCCACGCGTTTTGCGGCGGACCGGCGCATGCGCACGGAACGAGGAAGCTTCGGGTTGGGAGCGCGGGTCAGCGGGATGTCCTCCGGCCTCGGTTCGGCGGCACGCATTTGGCACCGACGTTATTTGATATATCGTCTGACGACAACCGAACGGCCGATCATCCATGCAGACACACCTCGACGACGCCGCCCTTCGCGCCGCCCTGCCGCCGCTTTCCGGCGAACTGCGCCTCCCCGGGCTGGAGGCGGAGGTTGTGGTGCTGCGCGATACCTCGGGCATTCCGCATATCCGCGCAAAGGGAGAGGGGGACGCCTTCTTCGCACTGGGCGCGGTGCATGCGCAGGACCGCCTGTTCCAGATGGAGCTTAACCGGCGGCGGGCGCTCGGGCGTGCGGCGGAATGGCTGGGGGAGGCCGCCCTCGCGGGCGACGTGCTCGCGCGGCGCCTGGGAGTGGAGGCGGCGAGCCGGCGGGATTACGAAGCGGCGACGCCGGCGGCCCGGGCCATGCTGGGCGCCTATGCCGCGGGGGTGAATGCTTTCCTTGGCTCGGGCGCCCCTTTGCCGGTCGAGTATGGGCTGCTGGTCGCCGTGCCGGAGCTGTGGGAGCCCTGGCATCCGATCGCGGTGATGCGGCGGCTCGGGCTCCTCATGGGGTCTGTCTGGTTCAAGCTGTGGCGCGCGGCGGCGCTGCCGGTGGTGGGGGCGGACGCGGCCGCGAAGCTGCGCTACGACGATGGCGGGGGCGACCTGCTCTGCATACCGCCGGGGGTGGAGGCCGAGCGCTGGGCAGCCGACCTCGCGGCACTCGGCCCGTCCATCGCCGCGCTGCTGGAAGCGTCCGGCGCGGACGCGACGGGCGGTGGCAGCAACAACTGGGCGGTCGGGCCGGAGCAAAGCGCGACGGGGCGGCCGGTGCTGGCGGGCGACCCCCATCGTGTCTTCGAGATCCCGAACATGTACGCGCAGCACCACCTGGCCTGCGACGCCTTCGACGTGGTCGGTCTGACCGTGCCGGGCGTGCCGGGTTTCCCGCACTTCGCGCATAACGGCCGCGTCGCCTGGTGCGTGACCCACGCGTTCATGGACATCCATGATCTTTACCTGGAGCGCTTCGACGAGACCGGCACCGCAAGCCTCACGGCCGAGGGCTGGATGCCCGTGCGGCGGCGGGTGGAGACGGTGGCCGTCCGGGGCGGACCGGACCGGGCCGTGCCGGTGCTGGAGACCGTGCACGGGCCGGTCATCGCAGGCGATCCGTTGAAGGGCACCGCGCTGGCGCTGAAATCGGTGCAGTTCGCCGAAGCAGACCATTCCTTCGACTGCCTGCCGCGCATGCTCCGCGCGGGCGGCGTGGCGGAGCTGTTCGAGGCGACCCGGGGCTGGGGCGTGATCGACCACAACCTGGTCGCCGCCGATGTCGCCGGACACATCGGGCACCTGGTTCGCGCCCGCGTTCCGCGCCGCCCGAGGGAGAATGGATGGCTGCCCGTGCCGGGCTGGACCGGGGCGCACGAATGGGATGGCTGGATCGCGCACGAGGCGATGCCGGCCGTTCTGGACCCACCCGGCGGGGTGATCGTGACGGCCAACAACCGTGTGGTCGCCGATGGACATCCGGATTACCTCTGCACCGACTGTCATCCCCCGCACCGGGCCCGCCGCATCGCGGCGCTCCTGGCCGCGACCCCGCACGCGCCGGAAGCGGCAGGGGCGGTGCATGGCGACGTCGCGTCGCCCATCGCGGCTCTTTTCCGTGACCGGCTGGCGGCGATGCCCACGCCCGCCGATGCGGGGGCCAAGGCGCTGCGGGCCCGGTTGCTGGACTGGGACGCGCGCATGGAGGCGGGCAGCGAGGCCGCGACGGGCTATGTCGCGTTCCGGCGGGCGCTCACGGTGATCCTGGCGGAACGAAGCGGGCTCGTGGCGACAGCGGGGCACCCCTGGCTCGCGCCCTCTCCCGGCGTGGCGCCGCTGAACCAGCTCTGGTGGACCCTGCCGGCGCTGCTGCGGGCGGGTGACGAGTCGCTGCTGGGCGGCTGGGGTTGGGGCGAGGCAATGGAGGCGGCTCTGGCGAAGGCCGGGCGCGAACCGTTGATGCCCTGGGGCGAGGCGCACCGGCCGCGCTTCGCGCACCCCCTTTCGGCCATGTTCCCAGACGCCGCGGGGCTTCTCGAC
Organism: Muricoccus vinaceus; assembly: GCF_042433125.1. Classification (NCBI taxonomy): domain Bacteria; kingdom Pseudomonadati; phylum Pseudomonadota; class Alphaproteobacteria; order Acetobacterales; family Roseomonadaceae; genus Muricoccus; species Muricoccus vinaceus. The sequence goes on from NZ_JBHLVZ010000011.1 coordinate 34,554, forward strand.
GCGCCGTCGCGTCCGCTGGGAGGCGATGGCGACACCGTGCTGGCGCAGGGAGTGATCGCAGGGGCTGGCCCGGCTGCGGCCTACGGTCCGCTCGCGCGCTACGCCTTTGATGTCGGCAACTGGGAGAACTGCCGCTGGGCGGTGTTCCACGGGGTGTCTGGCCAGCCCGGCAGTCCGCATTACGCCGACCAGAATGCCGCATGGTCGAACTGTGAGATGGTGCCCATGCGGTATGGCTGGGAGAACATCGAGGCCGAGGCAACCTCGGGCGCGGGATGCCGGCAGGTCATGCGGCCCTGATGGGATTTCAGGTAACCGGCAAGGAGACTGGCGATGGGTGCACGCCCCGGGCACCCGGGCGGGCAGCCCCGGTCTCTTAGCGACGTCGGATGGCCCGGGCTGGTCCGCGTGAAGTTCCTATGGCTTTGGCATCCGCGCGAAGCCGGTTGGTGCCACGTGCCGGACAGGGCGGGAGGGAATAGGCGTCCGCGCGACGAACGAGCCTCTCCTGTCCGCGTTGAAAACGGGCGTGCGACCCCTAGCGGTTGGCACGGGAAAGGCTGCGGGACGTGCCCGGCCACATCGGATGGTGGAAGGACGACCGCGGAGCAGGCAATTTTGGGCGTGGCCCTCTCGGCGCTGGTGCTTTCGGACTGCGCCGGAACGCAGAGGCGGCCAATACCAGTCTGGCGGCGGCACGGGCGAGGTGAACCCGACCCTTTCGAGAAGCGATGCCACCTTCATGACCACGGCGGCCAGGGGAGGGATGGCTGAGGTGCAGCTGGGGCAGCTAGCACAGCAGAATGGACGCTCGCCGGCTGTGAAGCGCTTGGGCCAGCACATGATCGACGACCACGGCCGCGCGAACCACGCCATGATGGAGCTGGCCCGGCAGACGCAGGGAGGGGATCGGGGCGGAGCACCAGCAGGTTTACGATCTTCTGGCTGCCCTGCGCGGGCGCGACTTCGACCGCGCTTACGCGCAGGCCATGGTAGAGGACCACGAGGAGGACATTCGCCTTTTCGAGGCTGAGGCACGCGATGGGACGGACGCCGATGTGAAGGCTTTCGCCGCGCAAGAGGTGCCGATGCTGCGTGAGCACCTCCGGGAAGTGCGGGCGCTGGCGCGGCGCTGAGGTCCGCCTCGACCGATGCCATGACGGCCGTCCGGTGGGGACCCTCCCCTGAAGGCCGAAGATCCGGATCACGGGCAGGCACCGCCACCCGGTGGGCGCTCGGGCCGGCGGCTTCATGGCTCAGGCCGCTGCTCCGGCTTTCATGCATCGCGGGCGAAAGTTTCGACGAGCCGGGGCAGAGCCTCTTTCTCGGCATGGAAGGTCACCTCCCGCCGGGCGTGGTCGAATGGCACTGCAGGCTGTGTTCCGGCCTCCATCCCTGGCCTTCTTGAGGGGAGCGTCCACGCTCTCGGTCCAGTCCCCACAGGTCATGTTGCCAACACGGAGGCGCAGCATGAGGATCCTTCGGGCGCAGGGCGCCGGAAGAAGATGGGAACAGCCACGCGCCCGGGGTCAAGGGTAGCGGTCTGATCAGTGAAGGCTGGGCCTGAGTCGCGCAGGTGAGAGGAGGATGGACGCCGGCTGTTCGGAGCGTCGGCTCAGAGAAGCTGGCGGAAGGCGTTGGCGAGCGCGATCCAGAGCAGAACAGATGTCGCTGCAATCAGTGGACCGGCCAGCCGCCAGACGAGGAGGCCGCCCATGGGTCTCGCGAAGATCGCTGAATGAAATGACAACATGGATGCTTTTCCCCCAAAGCGTAAAATGAACCGCAGCGCCGGAATGACCTTCCTGTTCCTTCCAAAAACCGTAATAGAAGGTGGCTGAAGGTAACAAATCACCGAAGTGTGAGCGAGCGATGCGCTCAGGCGGAATGATCTGTCTTTGGAATAACTCTTCGGTTGTTGCTTTTTATTATCGATATGCAGTGTTACGCACGTCTTTCTGTGAGGAAAGGCACAGCGCTCGCGGCACTCACACGGATAGCGTTCCGGTGTCCCGCACCGGATGTCGCTGGTGCATTTCTCCCGGTCCTGCCGGGTCAAACGGTGGCCGCATGCACCTTTCAGTTCCTCCGCCAGACCGTGTCGCCAGCCAAGCCCCGATCGATCAGGCGGTACAGCAGACCCCTTTGAGACCAGCCCCCCCAAGAGGCGCTGCGTCGCCTCGCAGGCAGGCTCAAGCGCATCTTTGGGTCCGAGGTACGGAGGTTCTCCTTGCGCTGGCCCTGCTGGCGCTGACCTTGCCGCTGCTGCTCCTGGTGGCTCTCGCCGTCCGACTGGAGGGACCAGGGCCGGTGCTCCGCAGGGCCGCTTACCGTGGCAGGGCAGGGCAGCGCTTCCACTTGCTCTCATTCCGGGTGGTGAGGGACGGTGAGCTTTCGATCGTGGGCGGTCTCATTCATCCATGCCGGATCGATCAGCTGCCAGCATTGATCAGCCTGCTGCGCGGCGACGTGGCGCTGTTCGAGCCCATGCCCGCGGAATGGGACGCAGTTCGCGGGAAGCAGCAGGGTTAGCGGCCCGGCCCCACCCAGAGTTCATCAAGTGCGCCGGAGGCGCGGCGCCGCTTTTCCATTTGCGACGACGTCGAAACTGTTTTAGTGTCCGATCACGATATCGCGAGCCTTGCGCTTGCCGGGGATTGGCATGCACCTGAAACACCCGCTTGACGGCGATCAGCAGATACTGCCGCCCTTTTCGAAGAAGGAACAGGAGCCCCGGGAGCGCCTCTCGCTGCGCCTGTCCCTCCTGGTCATCGTCGCGCTTTCCGTTGCCGCCTGGGCGGGGGTGGTTGCCCTGATCCGCCTGGTCCTCTGAGCGACCACGGACGTGGGCGCGTGACTGGTGCGTCTCCCTGCGGTACCTGCTCAGGCCGCGCGTGTTGACCTGATGGTGCCCGCGTGCCGGGCGGCCTCGCGTGCGGCCTGGACGTGCTTGACGGCCGCGAGACGGGCCGCTTCGGGCGCCCGGCTGGCGATCGCCTGCAGGATCGACCGCATCTCCAGCGCGCTTTCCGCCGCGCGTCCTTCCCTCGACATGGAGCGCGAGCGCAGCAGGTTGATCCGCGCGTGCAGGCCACGAAGCACGTCCTCGATGACGGCATTGCCGCAGCCGGAGAGCATCGCGGCGTAGAAGCGGGCCGTGGAGGCGATGCGGGCCGGGGCGTCCGCCGCGGCCGCGGCGGCGTCGAAGTCGGCGAGGGCGGCGGCCATGGCCTCCCTTTGCGCTTCGGTGGCGCGGGTGGCGGATAGGGCGGCGGCCTCGCCCTCCAGCAGGGCGCGGACATCGTAGATCTGCGCGGCTTCCTCCCAGCTCAACTCCGTCACCGACGGGCCCCGGTTGGGAGTCATCAGCACCAGGCGCTCTCCCTCCAGCCGCCTCAGCGCTTCACGGACGGAGCCGCGGCTGATGCCGAGGGCGCGGCACAGCTCGGCCTCGACCAGCCGTTGACCCGGCAGGAAATGACCCGAGACGATCGCCTCGCGCAGGCGGTCCACGGCCTGGGACTGGACGCCCTGGGGGGCGATGCGGAGATCCATGGCGGGGATGGTCAGGTGACCGGCGGGCGCTGGCGTGGGCGGATGGCCTCGAAGACGCCATAGGTGCCCTTGAACCAGGGCTCGGCCGCAAGCTTCGCACGCCAGGGCGTGGCGCGTGCCTTCTCCCGTGCGGGAGAGGTCAGGGCGGAACCGTCCGACAGGTAGTGCAGGGCGAGGCGGTTATAGGGCAGCGGGTCGGCGTCGGTCACACGGAAGCGGCGCACCATCAGCCACTCGGGCGCTTCCATGAGCAGCGGCACGTGGTCCTGCTCGTACCAGGCGTCGAATTCGCCGCAGCGCTCGGCGGGAACGTTGAACCAGACTGCGTAGAGCAGCGGTGCCTCCAGAGCGGACGCGGCGTCGCCCTCGGTCCGGCGGCGCACGGCGATCTCCTGGCCGATGTAGCGCGTGAAGCCGGACACGCTGCCGAGCATGTTGCGGGTGGCCTCGGTCGGGCGGTTCTTCACGCCGGCATAGGCTTCCGAGGCCAGCACGCCCGGTGCGTCCATCTCGTAGACGGCCAGGAAGCCGCCCGCACCCTCGGCGGTGTCGCGGTAGCGCCGGGCGGAGACGAAACCGGGCACGGCCATGCGGAGCGGGATGTGCTCCGTGTCGTACCAGTCGTGAAACCCGGCCTCCTGGCCGGGCGGCGGCGTCATCTCCGAAAACAGGATGGTCGTGCCCTGCACCAGCATTCTCCGCGCCCGAGGATTGTTTGACAATCTTATGATGCGCGGGAATCATCCGCAACGCCGATCGCGGCGCCTGCCCCGCCGCCCCTACGGGAATGCCTCATGCCGCTCGATGTCCGCCGCTGGTTCACGCAGGTTGAGGAAAGGGCCGTGGAGAACGGGCAGCGGCATGCTGCGCCCCTGCGAAAGGTGGCGGCGACGGCCATCGTCGGGAACCCCTTCGCCGGACGCTACGAGGCCGATCTGTCCCAGGCCGTTGCCGACAGCGAGGCCGTCGGCGCGCTGCTGGCGCGGCTCGCGGTCGAGGCCATGGGCGGCCTCGCGGTGGAAAGCTACGGGAAGGGTGGGGTGGTGGGGCTGCGAGGGGAGCAGGAGCATGCCAACGCCATGCTGACCACCACCTTCGCCGAGCCTCTGCGCGTCGCGGTGGGCGGGGCGCTCGCCTGGATCCCCTCCTTCACCAAGCTGGCGGCACCGGGCGCGGCCATTGACGTGCCGCTGGCGCACAAGGACGCCCTTTACGTGCGCTCTCACTACGATGGCGTCACCGTCGCGCTGCCGCCGGATGCGCCGGCACCGGACGAGGTCGCGCTGATCGTGGTGCTGGCCAACCGCGGCCGGCTGAACGCCAGGGTGGGCGGGCTGAAGGCGGCCGAGATCAGCGCACGGGACGGGCTGCGCTGACATGCGGGTCGCGATCGTCAACCTGTCGCGCATCGTATCGGGCGACCTGAACGCGCCCTTCGTGGCGGGAAGCAGCATCCTGCTGGAGGGTGGCCGGATCGCCGCCATCGGCGACCTGCCGCCCGGGAGCATCGCGGATGTCGATGTGACCGTGGATGCGGCGGGAACGATCGCGATTCCCGGGCTGATCGACAGCCACGTCCACATCACCTTCGGTGACTACACGCCGCGCCAGCGGGTGGTGGGCTATCTGGAGAGCTACCTGCACGGCGGCACCACGACGGCGATCACGGCCTCCGAGGTACACGTGCCCGGGCGGCCGAAGGACCCCGCCGGGGTGAAGGCGCTGGCGCTGGCCGCCGCCGCCTGCTTCCGCGACTATCGGCCGGGCGGCATGCGCGTGCATGCGGGATCGGTGATCCTGGAGCCCGGGCTGACCGGGGCCGACCTGCGGGAGCTGCGGGAGGCCGGAATCTGGCTGGCCAAGGCCGGCTTCGGTGCCTTCGCGACCCCTTACGACTACGCGCCGCTGATGCGTGAGGCGCGGGCCTGCGGGATGGTGACCACCATGCACACCGGTGGCTCTTCCATCCCGGGATCGTCGGGCATCTGGGCGGAGCACGTGCTGGCCTCGGACCCCACCGTTTCCTTTCACGTCAATGGCGGGCCGGTGGCGATGCCGGAGGAGGGTTTCGCGCGGCTGGTGGGGGAGAGTTCCGTCGCCATGCAGATCTGCACGGCAGGCAACCTGCGCACGGCGCTGCTGACCGCGCGGCTTCTGGAGGAGGCCGGACAGCCCGAGCGGCTGCTGATCGCGACGGACACGCCGACCGGAAGCGGCATCATGCCGCTCGGCATGTTCTACACGATCAGCCATCTGGCCAGCCTCGGCGGCATGGCGCCGGAGCGCGCCATCGCGGCGGCCACCGGCAACAACGCGCGCGTTTACGGCCTCAACGCCGGCATCCTGGCCGAAGGGCGCGATGCGGACGTGGTGCTGATCGACGCCTGTGCCGGGGGCTCGAAGGACGACGCGCTCTCGGCAATCTCCAACGGGGACGTGCCGGCTGTCTCGGCGGTGTTCACCGCCGGGGTGCCGCGCTTCGTCGGCCGCAGCCGCAACACGCCTGCGGGAATGCGCGAGGTGCGCGTCGCCGGCTGCCGGTTGCCCATGGATTTTTCGGGGAGCGCGCACTGATGGCCGTGCCGAGCGTGATCGTGGCGGGCGCGGGGCCGGTGGGCGTCATCACCGCGCTGGCCCTGGCGGATGCCGGCTTCTCCGTGACGCTGCTGGAGGCAGCGGGAGACATCGACCGCAACCCGCGCGCCTCCACCACGCATCCTTCCACGCTGGCGATGATCGAGCGCGTGGGACTGATCGAGCGCTTCGTCAGGGAGGGGCTGGTGGCGCGGCGCTTCCAGTTCTGGGATCGGCCGGCCGGGCGCAAGGTGGCGGAGTTCGACCACGCCGTGCTGGCGGAGGACACGCCCTTCCCCTTCGTCGTGCAGACGGAGCAGCACAAGCTGGCGCGCATGGGGCTCGACCGGCTGGCGACTTTGCCCAACGCCGACGTGCGGCTGAACACGGGCATCGTAGGGTTGGAGCAGGATGCGGCGGGCGTGTCGGCCAGGCTGACTGACGGTACGCTGCTGCGCGCTGACTGGCTGGTCGGCGCGGATGGCGGGCGGTCCACGGTGCGCAAGGCGCTGGGGATCGCGTTCGAGGGTTATACCTGGCCGGAGCGGTTCATCGTGCTGACGGTGACGGACGACTTCGAGGCGATGCTGGGCTGCTGCTTCCGCAACTACTTCGCCGACCCCGACGAATGGGCGAACCTGTTCAAGGTGGCGGGCGACGGTGAGGGCCCGCGCTGGCGGGCGGTGTTCCCCACGCGCGCCGACGAGCCGGATGAGGTGGCGCTTTCGGACGAGGAGGCCGAGGCCCGGCTCCAGGGGCTGCATCCGAAGCGTGGGCGGTACGACCTCGTGCACCGCAACCTCTACAAGGTCCACCAGAGGGTGGCGGCGCGCTTCCGGGAGGGCCGCGTCTTCCTCGCCGGGGATGCGGCGCATGTGAACAACCCGATCGGCGGCCTCGGGCTGAACTTCGGGATCCACGACGCGATCGACCTGGCGGACACGCTGTCGGCGCATGTGTTCGGCGGTGCCGACCCCGTGCTGCTGGACGGCTATGAGCGCCGCCGCCGCACGCTGAACATCGAGTTCGTGCAGCAGCAGACGGTGGCGAACAAGAAGCGCCTGGAGGAGAAGGACCCCTCGCGGCGCCGGACCGAACTGGACGCGCTGGCGGATACTGCGGCCAGTCCGGGACGTGCGCGGGAGTTTCTCCTGCGCACCTCCCTGATCGAGAGCACGCGGCGCGCCGCGGCGATGGCCTAGTCGAGCGTCGCGCCTGAGATCTGTACGGCCTCGCGCCAGACCGGGAGGTCCGCCTCGATACGGGCCGCGAGATCCGCTGGCGTGTTGCAGACGGGATCGACGCCAAGGCGGCCAAGCGCCGCGCGGAAGTTCGCGTCGGCGCAGGCCGGGCGCAGGGCCTCCGCGAGGCGCGCGACGATGGCGGGTGGCGTGCCCGCCGGGGCGGCGATGCCGTTCCAGGTTTCGGTGAGCACGCCACCAACACCCTGCTCCGTCACCGTCGGCACGTCCGGCAGCTCGGCGATGCGCGCGCGGCCGGAGGTTGCGATCACGCGCAACCTTCCGCCCGCGAGCTGCGGCACGGCCTCGGCCGGATTGCCGAAGTAGGCGGCCACGCGCCCACCCAGCAGATCCTGCACCGCGGGGCCGCCACCACGATAGGGAATGTGCTGCATCTCGATCCCGGCGCGGCGCAGGAACAGGGCCATGGTGAGGTGGCTGCCCGAGCCGTTGCCGGCGGATGCGTAGTTCAGCGTGGGGTCGCGCCGGGCGAGGGCGATGAACTCCTGAAGGTTCGAGACCCCGAGTTGAGTGGGCACCGTCAGGGCGAAAGGATTGCTCGCCACGATCGACACCGGCGCGAAGCTGCGGACCGGATCGTAGCGGACGCTCGTCAGCGCGGGCAGCACGACCATCTGCGAGGCGCTGGCGACCAGAAGCGTGTAGCCATCCGGGCGGCTGGCGGCGACGAACTCCGCGGCAATGGTGCCGTTGCCGCCGCTGCGGTTCTCGACCACGACGGGCCTGCCCAGGCGTGCGCCCATCCATTCGGCGGCGAGGCGGCCGATGCTGTCCGTCACGCCGCCGGGTGCGAAGGGAACCACCAGCCGAATCGGGCGGTCGGGCCAGTTCTCCTGCGCCGATGCCGGGCCCGGAAGCGCGAGGGCGGCGAGTGAAAGCGCGGTGCGCCGCCGGAACACGGGAAAAGCCATCAAGCCCTCTGTCGCTGTAGCGGTTTCCCGGTCAGCAAGAACCGTTCCCCGTTGCGCGCCAGCATAGTGCATCAGGGTGCTTGGTTCACGCGGAATGCATCCCCGGAGGTGGTTCCCGCATCGGCCGCCCCCATGCGAGCATGGGTGAAACAGGCAGGGAGTGCGGGTCCATGGGTGAACGGCTGCGAGGCAAGAGCGCCTTCGTGACGGCGGCCGGGCAGGGGATCGGGCGTGCCATCGCGCTCGCCTTCGTCAGCGAGGGGGGGCGGGTGGTCGCGACGGACCGCGACGCGGACAAGCTCTCGGGGCTGGAAGGCTGCGAAACGCGGGCACTCGACGTGCTCGACGACGCGGCCTTCGCGCGCGCGGTCGCGGAGGCCGGGGCTCTGGACGTGATGGTGAACTGCGCCGGGATCGTGCACCAGAACACCGCCCTGACCTGCACGGATGCCGAGTGGGAGCTGGCCTTCGCCTTGAATTGCCGGGCGACCTGGAAGGGCATGGCCGCGGTGCTGCCCGGCATGGTGGAGCGCGGCCGCGGCGCGGTGGTCAACATCGCGAGCGCCGCGGGCTGGGCAAAGGCGGCGCCGAACCGCTTCACCTATGCGGCGACCAAGGCGGCCGTGGTGGGAATGACCAAGGCGGCGGCGGTGGACGTGGTGGCGCAGGGCGTGCGGCTGAACTGCATCTGCCCGGGCACGGTGGACACACCCTCTCTCGGGGAGCGGATCGCGGCCAATGCCGCGGCCGCCGGGGGGATGGAGGCGGCACGGGGCGCCTTCGTGGCGCGGCAGGCCATGGGGCGGCTGGGCAGCGCGGAGGAGATCGCCGCGCTGGCCGTGTATCTCGCCTCGGACGAGAGCGCCTTCGTCACCGGGCAGGCGATCGTCATCGATGGTGGCTGGACGCTGTAGCCGCGCCCGCCCTCAGAAACCCGTGGCGGTGGCCGCCAGCGCCGCGGGGTCGGCTGGCGGGGCATCGCCGCGCCAGACCACGTGCAGGTCGGGGCGCAGCAGCAGGAGGTCGTGGCCGTAAAGGGCGCGCGGTGCGTCCTCCGCGACCTCGATCACCGAGAGAGGTGCGCCGCGGGCGCGGAACGCCTGCTGCATGCTGGCGGTGTCGGCGGCCGTGCCACCGAGGCGGAGCAGGGCGTAGCCGCTGTCGGGGATGTGGTCCTGCACCGCCGAGCCGTCCGCGCGCCATGTATGGGGCAGGCGCGCACCGGGCCAGGTGGTGGGGTGATACTCGCGGAACAGGTGTTCGGGCCCGCCCGGGATGTTGTCGATGATGGGACTGTCGACGTACCGGTAGCCGAGCTCGGCGCCGATCATCTCGTTGGTCTTGCGCTGCTCCACATCCGCCACGCGGGCGAGGTTTTCGCGCGCGGCCTGGCCGGCGGGTGTCGCGTCGCGGATCTCCGGCCGGTACTGCGAGCGCCACTTGCGGCGGCCGAGCGAGGCGTAGCGGGAGGCGCCGATGTTGCGGTCGCCGACCTGGCGGCGCTCCACCTCGTAGGAGCGCAGAAGATTCGGGCCGCCCCAGCCGCGCAGCGTTCCCGCGAGCTTCCAGGACAGGTCGAAGGCGTCGCCGACGCCGGTGTTCATGCCGAGGCCGCCCGTGGGGATCACGAGGTGGGCGGAATCGCCGGCCAGGAACACGCGGCCTTCGCCGTATCGATCTGCGAGGAGGAGGTTCTGTCGCCATTCGCCGCAGTAGAGCATCTCGTACGCCACGGGGGCGGCGACGACCTGCTCGAACTGCCGCCTCATCGCCTCGTCGCTGTCCACCACGGCGTGCAGGGTCCAATGGCGGGTGGAGTCCTGCATGATCAGGAAGCTCGAACGATCGTCGGCCACGTGGTAGTGGCGGCCGTGCCCGGGGCCGTGGCCCAGGGGCAGGCGGGCGAAAAGCTCGTCGCAGCGATACAGGGCCTGGCGGAGCCGGAGCAGGTTGCCTTCGCCGCGCAGGCGGATGTTGAGCTGGCGCCGCACGGCGCTTGAGCCGCCATCGCAGCCGGCCAGGAAGGCGGCGCGGATGCTGCGGGTTGCGCCGCCGGGGGCGCGGATGGTGGCCGTTACGCCTTGCTCGTCCTGGGTGAAGGCCTCGAAGGCGTGGCCGTAGAGCAGGGTGACGGAGGGGAAGTCCCCGGCCACCGACTTCAGCAGGGGCTCCAGCGTGTACTGGGAGATGAGCTGGTAGGCTTCCGCCGGCTGCGTGCCGTCATCGCTGGCGGCGCATTGCGCCTGGGCCTCGGCGACGGAGGGATAGGGCAGGTGGAGCAGCGGCGGCTCGACCATGGAAAGCACCACGAAGACGTCCATGGGCACATTCGCCGCGAGCCCCGCGGCACGGATGCGCGGGGCGAGGCCGATGCGCCGGTAGAGTTCCATGGTGCGGGCGTTGCAGCGCTCCATCTTCGGCAGGAACTCCGGCGCCGGCTTCTGCTCCACGAGGGTGCAGCGGATGCCGCGGCGGCCGAGGTCGATAGCGAGCGTCAGCCCGACCGGGCCAGCGCCCACGATGATCACCTCCGTGTCGAACATGGCGTTCCGGTGTCTCCCTTGCGTCCGTAGCGAGCGGGCGCCTGGACCCGCCCACCGTCATGCCTCAGGCGGCCGCGGAACGGCCGTCCCCGAGCAATCCCCATTCGCCGAGGCGGCGCTGGAGTTCGCTCGACTGGCGCTCGGTGAGCGGCCAGGCGCCGGGTGGCCGGACATGGCCGCAGTCCTGGCCCATCATGCGAAGCGCGGTCTTCACCACGGAGACGTTGGTGCCGTTGCCCTCCTCCGCGCGCAGCTCCTCGAAGGCGGACATGGTGGCGATGAGTGCATTGGCCCGCGCGTAATCGCCCGCGGACAGGGCAGCATGGATCGCGACGGAGTGTTCCGGCCAGACGTTGATCAGGCCGGAGGTGAAGCCGCGCGCGCCCACCGCGCAGAGCGGCGGCGCCCAGGTCTCGGCCAGGCCGCCGACCCAGACGGTGCCGGGATCGGCGCGGCGGATGGCTTCGGCCAGGCGGAGTGGCGTGGGGCTGGCCCATTTCACGCCGGCGACGCCGGGGATGCGGCAGAGTTGCTCGATGGCGTCGAGGCCGATGCCGTCGTTGCGGAGATAGAGCACCAGCGGCAGGCCGTCGCCGGCTTCGGCCACGCGCTGCACGTAGGACACCACGCCGCGCGGGGCGACGAAGGGGTCGGGGGGCTGGTGGACCATCAGCGCGGCGGCGCCGGCCGCGCGGGAGGCGCGGGCGAGCGCCACGGCATCGCCGATGCTGCGGCCGACGCCGGCGACCAGGGGCACGCGGCCGTCCACCATCTCGGCCACGGCATGGACCATCCGTTCGGCCTCGGCGGTGGTCAGGCCGTAGAACTCGCCGGTGTTGCCGTTGGCCGTAAGGATGTGGACGCCCGCGGCGATGGCGCGGTCGATCACCGGGCGGAGGCGCTGCGGCGCCACCTGGTCGTCGTTGTCGAAGGGGGTGACCAGGATGCCGGAGATCCCGGGCAGGGCCTTGAGGAAGTTGGGATTGGGGGCGGGCATGGCGGCCTTTCCTTGGGGTGGCGTGGGTGCCGCTAGTCCGGCTTGACGTTGGCGCTCCGCACGACCTCGCCCCACCGGGCGATCTCGCTGCGCAGGAAGGCGCCGAACGCCTCGGGCGTGTCGCCGCCGGGCTCGGCCCCCTGGTCCTGCAGGACCTTGGAGACGGCGGGTGCCTGGAGGGCGCCTGCGATCGCCTCCCGGAGCGCCGTGACCAGGGCGGGCGGGGTGCGGGCGGGGGCCACGAAGCCGTGCCAGTTGTCGGCGCGGACCTGGGGAAGGCCGGCCTCCGCCGTGGTGGGCACGTCCGGGAAGTGGGGCGAGCGGTGCTCGCTGCCGATCACGATGGGGCGGAGCGCGCCCGCCGCGAGCTGGGGCATCAGGATCGGCAGGTCGGCCCAGCCCATCTGGGTCTCGCCCGTCAGCATGGCCGTGACGATCTGGCCGCCGCTGCGGTAGGGCACGTGGACCACGTCGATTCCGGCCGCGGCGCGCAGCGCCTCCATGGCCAGGTGCGGCATGCTGCCGTTGCCCGAGGTGCTGTAGTTCAGCTTGCCCGGCTGCTGCTTGGCCAGCGCGATCAGCGCCGCGAGATCCCTGACGGGGAGGGAGGGCGCGACCGCCAGGATCTCGGCCACGCGCACGCCCATGGTGACCGGCACGAGGTCGCGCAGCACGTCATAGGGCATGGAGGGCTGGAGGGAGGGCGAGATGGCCAGGGCGCCCGCCGAGCAGAGGCCGATGGTGTGGCCGTCCGGCTGCGCCTTGGCCACCGCGTCGGTCCCGACCACCCCGCCGCTGCCGGCGCGGTTGTCCACCACCACGGGCTGGCCGAGGGCCGCGGAAAGCGTGGGGGCCAGTGCGCGGGCGGCGATGTCGCTGGGGCCGCCGGGCGCGAACGGGACCACCAGGCGGATCGCGCGGCTGGGCCAGCCGGCCGGCCGGGTTCCCTGCGCCAAGGCCGGTGCGGCGAGCAGGATGGGCGAGGCGAGCAGTCGGCGTCGGTTCATGGGAGTCCTCCGGGACGCTTCCGTTGTGGTTACGTGGAACTTGCCACCCCTGGCGCCGCTGGAACAGGCGCCCGGCCCTAGGCGGCTTCCGGCACAGGGTCCAGGCCCAGGCCGGCGGATTGCGGCAGGGCAACCCTTCCGTCGCGGGGGAGGAGGGCATCGCCGAAGGGCGGGTGTTCCAGGCTGGCGTGGTAGCATTCCAGCGCCGCGCCCTGGTTCCACGCGGCGATCAGGTGAGCGGTGGCCAGCAGGGCCGGGCCGAAATAGGGGGCGTGCGGCACCACGGGCAGGCCGTTTTCCCGCGCCAGGGCCGCGACCTCCAGCACGCGGGAGATGCCCAGCTTGGCCACGCTGGGCTGGAGGACATCCACGGCGCCCGCGGCCACCATGGCGCGGAACTCCTCCACCGTGCCCGCGCACTCGCCGGCGGCCACGGGCAGTCCCCCGGCGGCACGGACCTGGGCGATGGCCGTGAAGTCCTCGGGCGGCCAGACCGGTTCCTCGATGAAGCGCGGGGAGAGGGGAGCGATCTCCGCGGCCCAGGCGATGGCCTCGGGGGCGGGGAAGGCGCAGTTCATGTCGATCATGAGGGGCAGGCCCGGCACGGCGCCCCGCGCGGCGCGGAGGCAGGCCGGGTCGATTTCGTGCAGCTTCAGCTCGGTGAAACCCTGAGCCGCCGCATCGGCGGCGTTGCGGGCCACGGTGTCGGGATCGCCGTAGCGGAGCAGGCTGGCATAGGCCGGAACCTCCGGCGTTTCCGGCCCGCCCAGCAGGCGGTGGAGCGGAAGGCCCGCCAGGCGGCCGGCGATGTCCCAAAGGGCGATGTCCACCCCGGCGATGGCGAAGCTGGCCGGGCCGTTGCGGCCGAAGTTGTGAAGGCGGCGGTGCAGCAAGCCCGTCAGCGCCGCGATGTCGCGTGGGTCCTGGCCGATGCAGAGGGGAGCGACCAGGGCGTCCACCGCGCGCTGCGTGACCTCCGCCAAGGTGAAGCCGAAGGCCTCGCCCCAGCCCGTGACGCCGGCATCGGTGTCCACGCGCACCAGCAGGGTTGCCATGGTTCGCAGGCGGAGGTTGCCGCCCTGGCCATCGCCGCCATAGGTGAAGGGGCTTTGGCGCAGCTCCGTCGTGACGCGCGTGATCTTCAACCTGTTCCCTCCGTTGGCCCCGGCACCGTCGGGCCTGAGGCGACCGTAAGCAAGCGCGGGGGGGAGCGTCGGGCCTACCCCGGAAACGTGGAAGGCTCCGGCCAAGGGAAAGGGATCGCCACGACGCGGCGGAGACGGTTCGGGAAGAAATTCAAGGAGGAGGCGGTCCGGCTCGTCCGGAGGTCTCGGGAAGGTTCTGCCGACGCTGGTCCGGTGGATTAGCCAGGGCCGACACCGGCTGACCGACGAGCCCGGACCGCCCGGACCGGAGGACTTCGCGGGCGCGCCGAAGCGGCGGCGTTGGAAGGAGAACGGGATTTGCCAACCGGAAAGCGACACTGTTCAAACCGGCCGCGGGTTCGTCGCCAGCGAGGAACTTCGGTGAAACCCGTGCCCATCGGTTCGGCGCCGATGCCTTGCCACCAACCCCCAGCAGGTCGAGCGGCCGCGTGGTTTATTCCAGCCGGAGGTCGGCGCGGCGAACCACCTCGCTCCAGCGGCTGCGCTCGGACAGGATGAAGTCGCGGAACTGCTCGGGCGTGTTCGGCGCGGCCTCGGCCCCCTCGGCTTCGAGGCGCGCGCGCAGGGCCTCGCCGCGCAGGGCGCGGGCGGAGGCCGCGTTCAGCCGGTTCACGATCGGGCGTGGCGTGTTCGCGGGAGCGAGAAGGCCATACCACTGCGTGGCCTCGAAGCCGGGGGCGCCCTGCTCGGCGATGGTCGGTATGTCGGGCGCGGCGGGAAGGCGGTGCAGGGACGATACACCGAGAGCACGCAGCAAGCCCGCGCGCACCGGCGGCAGGGCAGGCGGGCCGCCGGTGAAGGTGAGGTCGATCGTGCCGCCGATGAGGTCGTTCATCATGGGCGCGGTGCCGCGATAGGGCACGTGCTCCATCACCGTGTCCGTCGCCAGGTTGAAGGCGGCCATGGCGATGTGGGCGGCCGAGCCGTTGCCACCCGAGCCGTAGGACAGCGAGCGTGGCCGCTGCCTCGCGAGCGCGATCAGCTCCGCGACGCCGCCAGCCGCGACCCGGCTGGGGTTCACCACCATGACGTTGGGCACGACAGCGGCCAGCGTGATGGGCGCGAAGGACTCCACCGTGTCGAAAGACAACCGGCGGTAGAGGGAAGGGTTCACCGCGAGGGTGCCGATATGCCCCAGCAGCAGCGTGTAGCCATCGGGCGCCGCATGGGCGACGGCTTCCGTGCCGATGGTGCCGCCGGCGCCGCCGCGGTTCTCCACCACGAAAGGCTGTCCGAACTCCGCCTGAAGATCGGCGGCCAGGGCGCGGGCAATGATGTCGGTGGAGCCGCCGGGGGTGAAGGGCACGACGATGCGTACGGGCCGCGCCGGCCAGGTGCCCTGGGCCAGGGCGGGGGCCGGCAGCGCCAGGATGCCGGCGGCAGGAAGGGCGAGCAGGCCCGCAAGGATCGCGCGGCGAGAGGAGGGAGGCGCTGTCACGCGCGCACCGGTGAGATCATGAAGCGCATCGCGCCTCCTCCTGCCTGCTTCCGGCCGTTCGGGGCGCCGGTGCGGACTCAGCCAAGGCTAAAGGCGGTCCTTACGGGAACAGCCATCAAATCTTGCGGCTGACTCATAAGCCAGGGGAATAGCCGCGCGTGGCATCGGGCCGCAGGCCACTCACGGGACGATGGTGGAAAGCCGTTCGGACCCGACGGTAGCGTTACACTTCGAACGCTTGCATCCGCCCGACAATAGATATATCTAAATTCTATCTTAGATGGGCTAAGGAGGCCTGATGTTCCGAAAATCTCAGTACGCCCATGGCTGCGAAGGCCATCGGCGGCATTTCGCACGGCGCGGGCATGGTCCCGACAGCGACGCGTTCGGGGATGGCTTCGGCGGACGCGGCGGCATGGGTCGCGGCGGTCCAGGCCGTTCGGGCCTGGGGCGTTTCTTCGCCCATGGCGACCTGCGGCTGGTGATCCTTCATCTGGTCGCCGAGAAGCCGCGGCACGGCTACGAGCTGATCCGCGCGATCGAGGACCGGGTGGGCGGAGCCTATAGCCCGAGCCCCGGTGTGATCTACCCGACGCTCACGTTGCTTGAGGAGCTTGGCCTCGTCACCGCCCATGCGGGCGAGGGGCCCGGGGGCAAGAAGCTGCACCAGATCACGGAGGAAGGGCACGCCTTCCTGGCGGAGAACCGCGTGGCGGTGGAGGCGCTGCTCGCCCGCATGGATGAGGCCGGGCGGGTGCATGGCGGCGGTCCGGCGCCGCAGGTCGCGCGCGCGGTCGAGAATCTCCGCATGGCGTTGCGGCTGCGGCTCGCGCGCGGGCCGCTGAGCGAGGAGCAGGCGCTTGCCGTGGCCGCCGCGCTCGACGCGGCCGCCACGTCGGTGGAGCGAAGCTGATGACGGCCGAGGGCGCATTCCGGTCGGCGGCCCGGGTGGAGATGGCCGTGCCGTCCCGCTATCTCACGCAGCTCTGCAAGCACTTCGAGCACAAGCTGCCGGTGACCCATGACGGGAAGCGGGGAAGCATTGCCTTTTCCGCCGGCACCTGCGCGCTGGAAGCCGAGGACGGAGTGCTGGTGCTCCGCGTCTCCACGGAAGACGAGGCGGCGCTGGACAGGCTGGAGGACGTGGTGGCCCGCCACCTGCTGCGCTTCGCCTTCCGCGAGCCCCCGGCAATTTGCTGGGTGCGGGAGGCGCCAAGCGCTGCCTGAGACAGGACGGCGCGCATTCCTTGGCGGCAGTGCTGGCGGTGTTCGCGGCGTTGATACCGGCCTGCGAGAATTGATACGACCGGCCGCCGCCCCGGCGCCTGGGTGCCTCGCCGCGCGGCACAAGCTCCGTGTGGGGACGAAACACGATGCACCCGCCCGAGCCCGTCATGGATGTGGCTCATATTGGCCACCTGGAACTGCTGGCGCCGAAACCGAAGGAGTCCCTGCGCTTCCTGGTGGACGTCCTGGGCATGACGGAGAGCGGGCGGCGGGGCGACAGCGTCTATTTCCAGGGCTGGGACGACTACGAGCGCTACTCTCGGGCCCCGGCTCGCACCGCAGCAGCCCGAACCCGCGCGCTATCTCCTCATAGTGGTCCGGCTTGGCGGCAAGCCTGATCTTGCCCGAGCGGCGGACGTCGCAGGCGATGTTCTCTTCCCGCGCGATCCGCTCCACCGTGTCGACCGCGTCCTCGACGGCGCGGTCGATGCGGCGGGCGTGGTCGCGCCCCAGGCTGTCCGTCAGCGCCGAGAGGATGTGGGCAGATCCGTTGTTCACATGGCCACCGTTCCGGTCGGATGTTTGCCCGACAACCTTGCCCGTCTCCAGCACCGCCCCGCTCGCGCCGCCCTGCGCCAGCGCGGCGAACGGCCCGGTGCGGCCGCCGCCGATCACGGCCAGGTCCACGGAGCCCTCCACCGGCCCGGCTTCCGCCTCCTCGAAGGGTGCGGTCGTGCCGAGCCAGCGAGGCGTTGCCTTCATGATCACATCATCCCGGGCTTCTGGATGCGGGATCCGTCCACCAGGCGCTCGTAGCGGAAGGGAGATGGGTCCACCGCTGGCGTGCGGCCCAGGATGATGTCCGCCGCCAGCTGCCCGGCGCCGGGCCCGATGCCGAAGCCATGTCCGCTATAGCCGGTGGAAAGATACAGGCCGGGCAGGGCGCCCACCGCGGAGATCACCGGCACCGCATCCGGCGTGGAATCGATCCAGCCGCCCCAGATCCGCGCCATCTTGGTGCCGGCGAGTTCCGGGAAGGACTTCGCGAGCTGCCGCAGGGCGGGTTCCACGACACCCGCCTTGGGCGCGGGGTCGAGCACGCGCATGTCCTCCGCCTCGAAGATGGTGGGGCGGTCCATGCGCCAGCGGCGGGGAAAGGCCTGGGGGCCGCGGAAGAAGGACTCGCCGAGGCCGAACTTCACCATCTTCCGGCGTGCCACGAGGGTCGGCCAGAATTTGCGGGCGTAGCGCAGGCCCTGCGGCGTGATCTCGATCTGCCCACGGTTGTTGGCGGCGACGATGTAGCCGCCGTCCTCGCGCCGGCCGACCGTGATGTCCGAGGTGTAGAGTCCCCCTGGCGTGATCTCGGGTGCTGGCTCGGTGAGAAAGACGGTGGAACGGATGCTGGACTGCGGCAGGTCCAGCCCGTGCCGGCGCAGGAACATGGAGGACCAGGCGCCGCCCGCCACCAGCACCTGCGCCGCACGCAGGGTGCTATGCTCGGTGATCACGCCGGCCACGCGGCCGGCCTGGATGTCGAGGCCCCGCACCGCGCATCGCTGGTGGATCGTGGCACCGAGCCTGCGCGCCGCACCGGCGATGGCGGGGGCGGCCTTGCGCGGCTCCGCCCTGCCGTCCCGCGGGGAGTGCACGCCGCCGATCCAGCCGCCATCCTGGCCGGGCGTCATGGAACGGGCTTCCTCCGCCGAAAGGATGCGGCTGTGGAACTGGTAGGTGCCGGCCATCTCGACCCAGCGCCGCCAGCTCTCCAGCTCTTCCTCGCTGCGCGTGGCATAGATCAGCCCGGTGCGGCGGAAGCCGACATCGATGCCGGCCTCCTTCGGCAGCGAGTCCCACAGCTCCATGCTGCGCAGCATGACCGGGATCTCGCGCTCGTCGCGGTTCTGCACGCGGCACCAGCCCCAGTTGCGGCTGGACTGCTCGCCGGCGACCACGCCCTTCTCAAGCAGCGCAACGCGGCGGCCGGCCCTGGCCAGGAAGTAGGCGGTCGTTACCCCGGCGATGCCGCCGCCGATGATGGCGACATCCACCTCGGTGGGCAGGTGCGGATCGCTGACAACGGGATCGACAGGCGGCGACATGCGTGGAACTCCGGAGCGGAAGTGGAGGGTCAAAGACCCAGCAGGGCGGGCAGGCCACCGATGTCGGGGATTTCGTGGAAGCCATGGAAGTCATTCCCCCGCGGCTCGTGCCCGTGGTTGAACCAGGCCTTGTCAGGGATGCACAGGTCATGGGCGGTCAGCCGATCGTAGCGTAAAGGAAGAGGAGACGTGCAGCAGGTCTTCCAGCCGCCCGCCCAGCTGCGCCAGCATGTACTCGAAGGCCTGCATGCGCGGATTGTAGGCCTAAGCCTGCTTGGCCGTGAACACCGCGTGGAAGGGTGCCTCCAGCTTCGCCACGTCACGATGGATCTGGTGGTTGGCGGCATTCGGCAGGATCACGAGGGGAACTCCTTCGCCACCCGCGCCAGTCGCTCCGGTACATCTGGGTGCGGCCCCCATGTGGGCACTGCGGGGTGCCGCATGATCGGGTTGTCGCCCTAGCTCGCAGCGCTGGACCTGGCCAAAGTGGGCACGGGCGATGCGCCGCCACCGGTCCTTCCCGCGTATGCCAGGCCCGGGGCAGGTCTCAGCCGCCTTCCGAATGGCCATGATCGGAGTGTTCCCTGCCTTGCCCAAGCAACGGTGAGGGGGAGCTTTTCCTGCCGGACGGGCCTCGCCAGCGCCGAGCACTGGCTCCAAGGAAACGGCGGCCGGCCGCGACCAGCCCCATTCCGGCAGAGTACGGCCGGGGGCCAGCGCTACCTTTCCGCCCCGAAGGTTGAGCCCCTGCCGGGTGAGGATGCCCCAAATTCCCCATAAGCACCGGACCACGAATTTCCGCGCTGGACCGATCACCTTCGGCGCGCGGAAGCGTTCTCCTACGCAATACGACGTGGAGCACGGCATCGGGACAGCGGGGCGGCCGCCAGACCTGGCAGGCGCCTCCGCCCTTAGCGGTGCGGTCAAGGAAAGATGTGGCAGATGCAGAAAGCCAGTGAATTCGAGTTGTCGAGGCGTGGACTGATAGCGGCGACGACGGTTGCGGCGGCGGTGCCGGCGGCACCGTTTGCGGCGCATGCGCAGGCGGAGGTGGCCCCGTCCGGCACACCCGTCATGTCCAAGCTCTCCCTTCAGGTAAACGGCCAGCAGGTTGCGCTGGAGTTGGATACCCGGACAACGCTGCTCGACGCCCTGCGCGAGCATCTTCGCCTGACCGGCAGCAAGAAGGGGTGCGATCACGGGCAATGCGGCGCCTGCACGGTGATGGTGGACGGGCGGCGGGTTAATTCCTGCCTGACACTGGCTATCATGCATCAGGGGGATGAGGTCACGACCATCGAGGGGCTGGGCCATCCGGAGAACCTGCATCCCATGCAGGCTGCCTTCGTGAAGCATGACGGCTACCAGTGCGGCTACTGCACCCCCGGCCAGATCTGCTCCTCGGTCGCCATGCTGGAGGAGATCAAGGCGGGCGTGCCCAGCCATGTCAGCGCCGACCTCCGGGCGGCCCCGCAGATCACGGCGGAAGAGATCCGCGAGCGCATGAGCGGCAACATCTGCCGATGCGGCGCCTATTCCAACATTGTTGACGCGATCACCGAAGTCGCGGGGAGGCAGGCATGAGGCCTTTCACCTACGAGAGGCCCGGCACGCCGGTCGAAGCCGCCTCCGCCGCTGCCCGCATGCCGGGCGCCAGGTTCATCGCGGGCGGAACCAACCTGCTTGACCTCATGAAGCTGCAGATCGAGGTGCCCATCCACCTGATCGACGTCAACGGACTTGGCCTGGATCGCATCGAGCCGACGCCCGAAGGCGGGCTGCGCATCGGTGCGCTGGTGCGCAACACCGATCTGGCCGCGGATGAGCGTGTGCGGCGCGACTACGGCGTGCTGTCCCGCGCGCTGCTGGCGGGCGCGACGGGGCAGCTGCGGAACAAGGCCACCACGGCGGGCAACCTGCTCCAGCGCACGCGCTGCCCCTATTTCTATGACACCGCGCAGCCCTGCAACAAGCGGCAGCCCGGCAGCGGCTGCTCGGCGATCGGCGGTGTGTCCCGTCAGCTCGCGGTCATTGGCACGAGCGAAGCCTGCATCGCCACTCATCCCGGCGACATGGCAGTGGCCATGCGCGTGCTGGACGCCGTTGTCGAGACGGTCAGGGGCGACGGCAGCAGCCGGCGTATCCCTATCGGCGAGTTCCACCGCCTGCCCGGCGACGCGCCACATCTGGACACAACCCTGGAGCGGGGCGAGCTGATCACGGCGGTTACCCTGCCACCGCCCGCTGGCGGGGTGCAGATCTACCGCAAGGTCCGTGACCGTGCCTCCTATGCCTTCGCCCTGGTCTCGGTCGCGGCCGTCATCCAGCGCGACGGGACCGGCCGGGTGGCGCTCGGCGGCGTGGCCCACAAGCCCTGGCGCGTGGAAGCCGCCGATAACGTGCTTCCCCGCGGCGCCAAACAAGCGGCCACCGCGCTGCTGGATAGCGCGACACCCACCCACGACAACGCGTTCAAGCTTGCGCTGGCCGAGCGCACGCTCGGTTCCGTGCTGGCCGAGGCGAGGACCTGACATCATGCGCTTCGACACGCCGGCCACAACGAATCCCATCGACCAGCTCCGCGTCGTCGGCAAGCCGACCGATCGCATCGACGGTCCGGCCAAGACCACCGGGCGGGCACCTTATGCTTACGAGCGATACGACGTCGCCCCGAACCAGGCCTATGGCTACGTGCTGGGTGCCGGTTTCGCGAAAGGGCGCATCACGGCCATGGACACCGCCGCGGCGAAGGCCGCGCCCGGCGTGGTCACGGTTGTCACCACCCTCGACATGCCCCGGCTGGAGCGAAGCGAGTCCAACATCGCTTATCTCTTCGGTGGGCCGGAGATCCAGCATTACCACCAGGCCGTCGCAGTGGTGGTCGCCGAGACTTTCGAGCAGGCGCGCGATGCCGCTTTTCTGATCCGCACCGACTACGCCCGGGAGCCCGGCCGTTTCGACCTTGCGGCCAGGGCCGCAACCGCACCGCTCGTTAGCGGTGACAGCCAGGAAGGCAGCAGCGCTCCGGCCGAGGACCGGACCGGTGACTTTGACGGAGCCTTCGCGCAGAGCCCGGTGCGCATCGACCAGACCTATACGACCCCCTATGAGAGCCATGCGATGATGGAGCCGCACGCGACCATCGCGGCCTGGAATGGCGACAAGCTCACCGTCTGGACGTCCAACCAGATGATCGCCTGGGGCAAGCGTGACCTGGCGAAGACCCTCGGCATCCGCCCGGAGAACCTCCGCCTGGATTCGCCTTATGTCGGCGGCGGCTTCGGTGGCAAGCTGTTCATCCGCGCTGACATCGTGCTCGCGGCCTTGGGGGCGAAGGCTGCCCGCCGGCCCGTGAAGCTGGCGCTCACCCGTCCGCTCGTTGCGAACAACACGACGCACCGCTCCGCAACCATTCAGCGCATCCGTATCGGCGCCGGGCGGGACGGCAAGATCACGGCGATTGCGCATGAGAGCACCTCCGGCAACCTGCCGGACGGCAAGCCAGAGACGGCCGTCCAGCAGACAAAGCTGCTCTACGCGGGTGCGAACCGGCTGACGGCGATGCGTCTGGCGGAACTGGACCTGCCCGAGAGCAACGCCATGCGGGCGCCAGGAGAGGCTCCTGGCTTGATGGCGTTGGAAATTGCAATTGACGAGATGGCGGAGAAGCTCGGCCTTGACCCGGTCGAATTCCGGATCCTGAACGACACCCAGGTCGATCCGGAGCATCCCGAGCGCCCCTTCTCCCAGCGCCACCTCATCGAGTGCCTTCGCCTCGGCGCGGATCGGTTCGGCTGGTCGGGCCGCAATGCCACGCCTGGCCGGCGCCGGGAAGGCAAGTGGCTGGTCGGCATGGGAGTCGCGGCGGGGTTCCGCAACAATCTGCTCGCCAAGTCCGGTGCCCGCGTTCACCTGGACAAGCAGGGCGTGGTCACGGTCGAGACGGACATGACCGACATCGGTACGGGCAGCTACACCATCATCGCCCAGACCGCCGCCGAGATGATGGGTGTTCCGCTGGAAAAGGTGGTGGTGCGCCTGGGTGACTCCGACTTTCCGGCCTCTGCCGGATCCGGCGGGCAGTGGGGTGCCAATAATTCCACGGCGGGCGTCTATGCCGCCTGCGTCAAGCTGCGCGATGCCGTGGCGAAGTCACTCGGCTTCAACTCGGCCGACGCCGTCTTTGCCGACGGACAGGTCCGCGCCGGCAACCGCAGCGCGCCGATCGGCCAGGCTGCCGGCGAGGGTGGCCTCTCCGCCGAGGACCAGATCGAGTTCGGCGACCTCGCCAAGCGGTACCAGCAGTCGACCTTCGCAGGGCATTTCGTCGAAGTGGGGGTGGATGCCGCGACCGGCGAGACGCGGGTCCGGCGGATGCTGGCCGTCTGCTCGGCGGGACGGATACTCAACCCCAAGTCGGCGCGATCCCAGGTGATCGGCGCAATGACGATGGGGGTTGGCGCCGCGCTGATGGAAGAGCTCGCCGTGGACAAGCGGCACGGCTTCTTCGTCAATCACGACCTGGCCGGATATGAGGTGCCGGTGCATGCCGATATTCCACACCAGGAAGTCATCTTTCTGGACGAGGTGGACCCGGCGTCATCGCCCATGAAGGCCAAGGGCGTCGGCGAACTCGGGCTTTGTGGGGTTGGCGCAGCAATCGCGAATGCCGTCTACAACGCGACAGGGGTGCGTGTGCGCGATTACCCCATCACGCTCGACAAGCTGATCGAGCACCTGCCGGAGGTGGCCTGAACCTGCGGGAAACGGATGGGCATGGATTTGCCCATGCGACTGCTTTTCTACTGAACATGGCTGCTGAGCTGCAGACGGTGTCGCCACCTGCTCCGGGGCCGCTCTGAACAGCGGCTTCACACCTGGAGCCTTCGGAACAGGGTGCTGGTTAGGACTGCGCCCCGGTCTTCAGAAGCGGACGGGCTAAAGCTTTCCATATTTTAATGTTGCTCACCCAAGTTGCTCCCGTTTCGGGGCAGGAGGTCATTCTGCCCCGCCCGGACGCCGTTGCATTCTCGCAGCACCGCTTTGTTTGCAGGGCCGCAATGGCGAGTTGGAAACAACAAAATCTGTTTTAGCCCTATGCTTGGCGACCCAGCGCCCCCAGATGGGCACCTCCCGGTGGGTCGCAGTTCCGTGAGGAGCGCGGCTCGGAGCCGGGCGCGCAGGCGGGGCAACACAGAGGATTGAGCATGGCAGCGATGGAAGCTGACGGCGAGTTTGTGCTGGACGAGCGGGAGGAGGCTCTCCTTTCCTCGCTGCCTGAGGCGGAAGGGCAGGCCCTGCGCCGCCTGACCGGGCTCGCACGAAGCCGCGGCCATGTCACCCATGCCGAGGTCTCCGCCGCTCTCCCGTCGGACCAGCTTTCATCGGACCGGATCGAGGATGCGCTTGGCGTGCTCTCGGCCATGGGCGTCGAGGTCGCCGATGATGATGAGGCTGAGCCGGAGGAGGGCGAGACCGCCGAGGGGCCGCCCGCGGTGGCCGAGGAGGACGGCGAGCCCGTAGGCAACGTCAAGGACGACGCCGGGCGCAACGCCGATCCCGTACGCATGTACCTGCGCGACATGGGCACGATGATGTTGCTGAGCCGCGAGGGCGAGATCGCCATCGCCAAGCGCATCGAGGCCGGGCGCAACATGATGATCGAGGGGCTCTGCGAGGCTCCTCTCGTGCTGGACGCCATTCTGAACTGGTATCGGGCAGTTCGGGACGGAAGCATGTTGCTGAGGGACGTGCTCGATCTGGAGGCGACCGCCGGCGCCGGCGAGGGGCCTGCCGATGACGCTTCCGAGCCCGATGACGACGAGGCCGGTGAGGCGGGCGAGGGCGGCGGAATGGTTTCGCCCTCGGTGCTCGAGCAGCAGCTCAAGCCCGATGCCATGGCAGCCTTCGAGGCGATCGAGGTGGCCTGGCAAGCCATGCTGGGGCTGCAGGCGCGCCGCATGGCGGCCTATGCGGACGGCGATGTCCTCAAGCCGGCGGAGGAGGCGGAGTTCGCCCGGTTGAGGGGCGAACTGGTGGCGCTGGTCGGCAGGGTTCATCTGCACGCGAACCGTACCTCGGAACTGGTGGAGCGCCTCCGGGAGGTCAACAAGCGCTTGATGAGTGCGGAGGGGCGCCTTCTCCGTATTGCCGAGATGGCGGGGGTGAAGCGCGACGACTTCCTGGCCGTCTATCGCGTTGCCGCCACTTCGCCGGACTGGATTGCCGGCCTGGCCTCGCGCAAGGGCAAGGGCTGGATGGCCCTCGCGACGCGCTATGCCTCGGAGGCGGAGGAGGCGCGCGCGGCCATCTACGCGATCGCCGAGGAGGCTGGCCTGCCCATCGCGGAGTTCCGCCGCGTGCAGGCGGTCGTCGCAAAGGGCGAGCGCGACATGAACCGGGCGAAGAAGGAGATGATCGAGGCCAATCTCCGCCTCGTGATCTCCATCGCCAAGAAGTACACCAACCGCGGCCTGCAGTTCCTGGACCTGATCCAGGAAGGGAATATCGGCCTGATGAAGGCGGTCGATAAGTTCGAGTACCGCCGTGGCTTCAAGTTTTCGACCTACGCCACCTGGTGGATCCGGCAGTCCGTCACGCGCGCCATTGCTGATCAGGCGCGGACCATTCGCGTGCCGGTGCACATGACGGAGACCGTCAACAAGCTGAACCGCACATCACGGCAGATGATGCATGAGCTCGGGCGCGAGCCGACGCCTGCCGAGCTCGCGGAGAAGATGGGCCTTCCCGTCGACAAGGTGATCAAGGCGCAGAAGATCGCACGTGAGCCGATCAGCCTTGAAACTCCGATCGGGGATGAGGAGGATAGCCATCTCGGCGACTTCATCCGGGACGAGAACGCGGTGATGCCGCTGGATGTCGCGGTCCATGCCGGATTGCGAGACGCCGCGAGCAAGGCTCTTGCCGGGCTGACGCCGCGTGAGGAGCGAGTGCTGCGGATGCGGTTCGGCATCGGCATGAACTCCGACCACACGCTGGAAGAGGTTGGCCAGCAATTCAGCGTGACGCGCGAGCGCATCCGTCAGATTGAGGCGAAGGCGCTGCGCAAGATGAAGCACCCGACGCGGGCCAAACAACTCCGAAGCTTCCTTGACGAAGCTTAGGGAGCGGAATGGGCTTCAACTCTAGGATGTCGGGAGGGCGGGCGCCGCGAGGCGTTCTGCCCGCCCGCGCTCCAGGACCGAGCACTTGCTTGTGGCCCAGGTTCGCCGCCGTCCCGCTCTGCAGCATTCGCTGCTCTATTTGGGTAGATTGACGCCTCAAGCTGAAGGTGATCGCGGGTCTGGTGTAGTTTGGACTGGGCACGCCGCTGCCGTTTGCTGCTTAGCATGCCTGCGGTGCTTGCCGTCATAACGCTGCTATACGGAGACAGCCGCAGGCAACCCTGCTTCGTCCTCACCAGATGAGTGCAGATGGCCAAGTGTTTGATTATGCACTGGGTGTCCGCACCGCAGAGGCTGGCTCGTTCCACCGGACGTGCGGGGCCGAAGGGCTTTCCGAACAGCCGCACCATCTACGGAGAAAGTGACTTAAACCGTCATGCCGCACAGGTGTCCCGTAGATCGGCGCGAGTGAGATACTCCGTCTTGCTGGGTTGGAGGTGATCCACGCAGAGCTGCGCGATAACCCAGTTGTCGCGGCCATGAAGCATCTGGATCATGAGGCGGTGCTGTTCGTAAGAAATCCGAAGTGAATCGGCATCCGCAAGTGTCTTGGCCCGCACCGGCAGGCTGAGGCGCATGTAGTGCCGTATCGTCGACAGCAAGTGGTCGTTGCCGCAGGCGCCGAAGAGGCGAAGGTGAAAGCGGTCGTTTGCATCATGCACGCCACGGAGGTCGCGCGCCTCCATATACCCGGCGAACTCGGCGTTGATGGTATTCAGTACCTCGATCAGGTCCGGCGGTGCGGGCAGGGGGATGCGCAGTGCGGCTTGGCGCTGGACGAGTTCGCGCACCTCATAGATCTGCTCCACCTCGACAGGCGAAAGGGAACGAACGGTAAAGCCCTTGTTGCGTTCGCCAACGGCGAGGCCAAGGCGTTCGAGGCGATCCAAGGCCTGGCGGACGTAGTGGCGCGAGACACCGAAGCGGGCGAGCAGGGCATCCTCCACCAATCGGGTGCCTGGGCGGAGGCGGCCGAAGATGATTTCCTCCTGAAGCGCCTGTACGATCTCGGGCTCCGGCGCGGTCATGCCGGCTCCGCCCGCACGCGACCGTCTTCGACAGGGCGCAGCGCATGGAGACCATCGGCAGAGGAGGTTGCTGAGTCGCTGGCACCGGCCGACTGGCGCGTGGAGCGCATGAAAGCAGTGCCGAAGGGCCGGTCATAATGGATGCCGGGATCGGTGAGGCGCTCCGCGCGCGCCTGCGCGCTGCCCGCCGAGGTAAACGCCAGGACTGCGTTCGTGACCGACGTGCGGCCGGCCCACAGCACAACGCCCGAGGAGCGATGAGGCGCGACGGATTGCTTGCGGCACGGAGTGATGACGGACCCGCTCCTGAGTCGAGCAACAGCGGCGCGTGAGCGGTGGTGATAACCCTGCCACGCGACGGAGTGGTGACCGTGGGCGATCCCAGCGCCGGTAGGGCTGGCGCGGAACACTAGTTCAAGGCCTCATCTTGCGGCACCCGGTCGGCGGCGATCGCACGGCCGTCGGGGTCAAAGAGGTAGGCGGCCGAGGCGGGAACCGCGAGGCGAACCGTCTCGCCGGGGCGGGCGGCTGTGTCGCGATGCAGGCGGGCGGTGACCTCACCACCCTTCGTGTCCACCAGCAGGAGAGTCTCGGCGCCGAGCGGCTCGACGCTGGCCACCGTGCCGCTGATGGCGGGTTGCGGCGGCGCTGCAGCGGGAAGCAGATGCATGTCCTCGGGCCGGATACCGAAGGTGACCTCATCGATGTTGGCCAGCGCGGCGTCGGACCAGCGGGTGAGTGGAAACTCCGAGCCCGCCACGTGGACCCTCGCACCGGTGGGGGTACGGTGCAGGCGGGCCGGCAGAAGGTTCATCGGCGGGCTGCCGAGGAAGCGGGCCACGAAGGTATCCGCGGGATTGCGGTACACATCGAGCGGGGCACCGACCTGCGCGATGCGGCCTCGGTTCATAACGCAGATGCGACTACCCATGGTCATCGCTTCCACCTGATCGTGGGTGACATAGATCATGGTGGCCCCGAGGCGGCGGTGCAGCCGCGTCAGCTCGTTGCGGGTGGCGACGCGGAGGGCAGCGTCGAGATTGGAGAGGGGCTCGTCAAAGAGGAAGACCTTGGGCTCCCGGACGATGGCGCGCCCGAGCGCGACGCGCTGGCGCTGCCCACCGGAAAGGGCGGCGGGCCGGCGGGCGAGATACTCGGTAAGGCCGAGCATCTCGGCGGTCTCGTTCACGCGCCGCTCGATCTCGGCACGCGGCGTGCCCCGGCGCTTCAGGCCGAAGGACAGGTTCTCGGCCACGGTCATGTGCGGGTAGAGCGCATAGGACTGGAAGACCATGGCGATGTCCCGATCCTTGGCGGGCACCGCGTTCATCGGGCGGCCATCGATCGCGAGGCGGCCGTCGCTGATGCTTTCCAGGCCCGCGATCATGCGCAACGTCGTGGACTTGCCGCAGCCGGAAGGGCCGAGCAGCACCATGAACTCCCCATCGGCGACGGTCAGGCTCACATCCTCCACCGCGGCCAGGCTTCCCACGCCACCATAGCGCTTGCAGACATCCTGAAGTTGGACGGTCGCCATTCTCGACTCCTTACTTGACGGCCCCGGCCGTCATTCCCTGGATCAGCTTCTCGGAGAAGAAGGCATAAACGACGATCACCGGGATGACTGCGATCATCACACCGGTCGCGATCATGCCGATGTCCTGGAAGTAGTCGCCCATGAAGCGCTGGATACCGACCGGCAAGGTCCGCAGATCCTCGTCGCTGACGAGAACGACGGCGAAAAGATACTCGTTCCAGAGGTGGACAAAGTTGAGGATGACCGTGGTGACGATCGCGGGCATGCCGACCGGAACCACGATCCGGAGAAAGATCTGGAAATCTGTGTAGCCGTCGATACGCGCGGCCTCAAACAGGTCCTGCGGGATGCGCGCGAAGAAAGCTTCGAGAATGAAGACGGTGAGCGGAAGCTGCAGAGAGACATAGACCAGGATGAGACCGGCGCGGGTGTTGTAAAGATCGTAGTTCACGAGGATCTGGAAGAGCGAGAGCAGGACGATCTGCGGCGGGAATATGATGGAGGAGAAGAGGATGAAGTAGAGCAGGCGGTTGCCTGGAAACTTGTAGCGGGCGAGCGCATGAGCGGCCATGGCGCCAAGGATTGTCACGATCGCGACCGCCGACACGACGACGACGGTGCTGTTCCAGAAATATCCGGCGAAGTTGCTGTCCACCCAGGCCGCGCGGAACTTCCCCCAGTGGGCGGGGGACGGCAGGCCGTAATGGTCGGCGCTGATCTCGGCGGTGGTGCGGAGCGACATGGCACCGACCCAGAGAAAAGGCAGCGTGGTGTAAAGGGTGTAGAGTACCAGCACCGCGAGCAGCGGACCGCGGCGGAGGAGCGCTGTGAGGCGGTCGCCCCATCTCTGCGCTTGCATGGGGATATCCGGCACGTTCAGTACTCCAGCTTCTCGCGCTGGCGGAAGGCCAGATGCAGCAGGGCGGCGGCGGCCAGGACAATGATGAACCAAACAACGGCGATGGCGGAGGGATAGCCGAGGTCAAAGGTGTTCCAGGCAAAGGCGCGCTTGTAAACATAGGTGGAGACCGTTTCGGTGGACCACATCGGCCCGCCCTGGGTCATGATCCAGACGAGGTCGAATACCTTCATCTTGCCGATGAATGCGAGAATGTAGAGGTTCAGCAGGGTTGGCCGCATGAGCGGGATGATGATGTGGCGGAGCTTGGCAGCCCAGCCGCAATGGTCGAGCTCGGCGGCCTCCAGCACCTCGCTTGGCAGTGCGTGCAGGGCGGCGAGGCAGACCACCATGTTGAAGCCTGCCCACTTCCAGGCGTGCGTGACCATGAGGGCTGCGAGCGCGGTGTTGGACTCGCCGAGCCAGGCGCGGGTCCAGCCATCGAGACCCACAGCGCGAAGCGCGAGGTTGAGCGCACCCCAATCGTAGTTGTAAATCCAGAGCCAAACGATCGAGACCACGACATAGGAAAGCAGAACCGGCGTGAACCACGCGATCCGGAGAAAGCGCGCGAAGGGCACGCCGGCATAAAGGCAGAGCGCCAGCAGCAGGCCGGTCGCGACATCGAGGAACGGCGCGATGAAGGACCAGACGAGGGTGTTGCGGATGGCGCGGAGGAATGTCTCGTCCGACCAGATCTGGACGAAGTGGGCAAGGCCGATGAAGCGCGGCGCGTCCATGTTCTCAAGGTCATAGAGGCTGTCGGCGAAGGTGCGGATGACAGGATAGGCAGTGAGCCCGGCGTAAAGGACCAGGGCCGGCGCCAGAAATACCATGAGGGTCAGCCAGGAGGGGGCGCCGGGATCGCGCCCCCCTTGTCGGGATGCGGGCCACCACCGGCGCGGCGCCGCGGATACGGCGATGCGCGCGGCTTCGGCCGGTGCGGACATGCGGCGGCCCTTACTGCGGCGCCGCGGCGCAGGCGGCGTCCATTTGCGTCGCCGCGTCCTGCGGCGTGATCTGGCCGCCGGGAAGCGCGCGGTTCAGCACCTGCTGGAAGGTATCGGCGCAACGCCCGGTCATGTACTGCAGGGGCGTGCCGATGAAGAAGCGGGCGCCTTCGGAACGTTGCTGGAGCTCACGGAAATAGGGAGCGTTGATGCCGGATATGCGGCTTGGATCGGTGCGGATGCCGGTCTGGAGAAGCACGCCTTCCATCCACTGGTTGCCGCTCTCGATGTTGACGAAGGAGTTGAGCAAGGCGCCGGCGCATTCCTTGTTCCGGCTGCGGGAGTACATGACGTAGCTGCCGCCGACCGCGAGCGTCTTGCATTCCGGGCAGTCACTGTTCTCCATCGCAGGATACTGCATCAGGCCGAGGGGAAAACCGGCGGGTTGGCCGCCGCTCTCGGGCGGGACGAAGGCGCGGCCGGTGTACCAGCTGGCGATCGGGAACATCAGCGCGCCCGGGTTCGTGTGAAAGTAGTAGTGCGATTCGCCCAGCTTCAGCGTCGCCATGCTGCGGGGATAGGCCCCGATGTCCACGAGTTCGCGCATCCAGGTCATCGCTGCCATCACGCGAGGATCGCGGAAAGAAAGGCGACCGGTCAGGAGCTTGCGGTAGTCGTCGGGCCCGAGGCGGCGGAGCAGTACCTCCTCCAGAAAGTAGGCGCCGGGAAAGGGCCGGTCCGCCACGCCCTGGGCGAGCGGGGTGACGCCGGCCGCGACGCCGCGCCGGACGAGGTCGGTGAACTGGGCCTGGCCCATCTGGCCGTTGCCGGGAACTTCGACGCCGAGCGCGCGGACGCGTTCCCGGTTGTAGTAGAGTTCGACCGTATAGGCCTCAAGCGGAAGGCCGTAGACGCGGCCGTTGTGCGTCCAGGACGCGCGGGCCCAGTCCTCCAAGCCGTTGAGGTCGACGTATCTATCGAGCGGCTCGAGAAAGCCGTTGCGGGCAAAGGCGATCTCGTCGGGCTCAAGCCAGAAGATGTCGGGGGCTTGCCCCGTCCGAACAGCGGCGCGGGCCGAGGTGTAGATATCCGCCTTCTGAATGAAGCTCAGGCGAACGCGGCATTGAGGGTTCGACGTTTCGAATGCGCGCACGCGGCCTTCGACATACCCGCGCTTGGACGCCTCGTCCGGCCAGTGGCTCCACATCGTGACGGTTTGTGGATTGGCCGCAGTGGGCTGGGCGATCGCTGTGGGCGCTGAGGCAAGCAGACCCAGGGCAGCGGCGCTTGCTCGCAGCCAGCCAGACAACCTCTGAGACATTTCCGGTTCCCTTTTTGCCTTCGTTGCAAACAGGGGAGCAGGCCACCAACCGGATTGTCAACATTCATGCCGACGCGCCAAGACGGTCGATCGTGGTTTCTGGCTCTTTCACCACTGGGCGAATGGTCCTGGGCTGGATCATTGACAATTCTACGGAGCCTCGACCGAGGTCAGAGGAATCCGCCTTCTAGGGCAGCAACACCTCGGCAGTGAACGACCGAACATCTGGTCATCCAGCTTGGATCGGCATTGCCTTGGATCGCTTCTTCCTCCACTGCCCTTTGAGGGAGTCGTGGCAGATCTGGCACGAAACCGGCTTGCCGCGGCTTCTGATCGGAGTCGATCCGGGTTCGGACTTGCTCCAGCAGTTCCGCCGCATTCAGATCCGCCTCTTGGCAGATGAGGATGTAGGCCACCGCCGCTTCTCCTATCCTTCATCATGATGCCAGGTCCGGCGCACTCGGCGACACCAGGATGGGACAGCCTGGAGCCCTCCGGTTCGCCGTCATGCACGTCTTCGTCGCCCGAGACGATCACGGCCTTCTTATACGCCCGGCGTCATTGACTGACCTGTGCCCAAGGTCTGGTTGCGATGGAGGTGATGCGCTCGGGCTGACG
>NZ_JBHLVZ010000110.1:0-44353 GCF_042433125.1 Muricoccus vinaceus
CCCGCCTCCCTCGCCCTCTTCGGCATGGGCCTGCTCGGCATGGGCCTGGTGCGCCGCCGCAAGGGTTCCAGCGACACCGTGTGAAGCCGTGCAGGTGGTGGCGCGTTGCCACCGCGAGCGAGGCGGTCAGGGCCGGGCGCTTGCGCGCCCGGCCCCTCCGCGTTGGGCGGTCCGGTGCCGGGACAGCCATCCTGATCGCCCGGTGCGCGCCGTTCTGGGGAGCGGCGTGCCCACCCTCGCCTGGCGATGAAAGGAACGGCGTTTGGCGACCTATCTGCTGACCGGTGGCTGCGGCTTCATCGGATCCCATCTGGCGGAGGCGTTGCTTGCGCGCGGTGACGCCGTGCGCATCCTGGACGACCTTTCCACCGGAAAGATGGAGAACCTCCGCGCGGGCGCCAGTTTCGTGCTCGGCGACGTGTCGGATCCCGCCGCTGTGCGGAAAGCCATGGACGGCGTGGACGGGTGCTTTCACCTCGCCGCGATCGCCTCGGTGGAACGGGGGGTGCGCGAACTGCTGGCCACCCACCGGGTGAACCTTTCGGGCACCCTTGCCGTGTTCGACGCCGCCTCGCCGCGTCGGCTGCCGGTTGTCTATGCCTCCTCCGCTGCAGCCTACGGCGATGCGGGGCCATTGCCTCTGGAGGAGACCACCTACCCGCGTCCTCTCTCGGCCTATGGCGCGGACAAGCTCGGCTGCGAGCAGCACGCGCGGGCTGCCGGGCAGGTTCATGGGCTACCGAGCTGCGGCCTCCGGTTCTTCAATGTCTTCGGCCCGCGGCAGGACCCGAAGTCGCCCTATTCTGGCGTGATCTCCATCTTCTGCGACCGCCTGTCGCGCGGCGAAGGCATCGATCTCTATGGCGACGGAGAGCAGACGCGGGATTTCATCTTCGTGGCGGATGTGGTGGCGGCCCTGATGAGGGCGATGGACCGCGCCTCGCCGGAGGCGCCGGTGCTCAACGTCTGCACGGGGCAGCCCACCTCGGTGCGGGCGCTGGCGGAGACCATCGCCTCGCTCTGCGACACCCAACTGGAGGTGCGGAACCAGCCGCCGCGCCTGGGGGAGATCCGGCACTCCTTGGGAAGCCGCGAGAGGGCGCAGACGGTGCTCGGCCTGGGCATGCCAGTATCGCTGCGGGAAGGGCTTGCGGCCACGCTCGACTGGATGAAGGAACAGCCTGTTGCTGCGGATGGAGCAGCCTACCGGAACAGCCAGACGGCGAATGTGGCGGGCACCGCCCAGAGCAAGGCGGAGACGGCCGTGATGACCAGCGCGGCAACCGGCCAGGCGAGCCGTTCGGAGACCCTGCCCTCGGACAGCGAACCGACGGAAGCCTCCAGCGGAGTGGCGGAAGGCAGCTTAACGTCCTCACAGGCCAGCTCGGGATCGGCGAGGTAGGGAACATTCATTTGCATATCTCCCATCCTGCCCGGGCCTCCGGCTTCGCGGAGGTCGCGCTCCGCGACAGGGACTGCCCCGCCGCGCCGCTTCCGGTCTGTTCACAAAAGGGTGGTAACGCCGAAACGTCAATATTCCGTCACCGGCCGACACTATATCCTGCAATCGAAACGTTGCCGTGCGGTGAGTTCTGCACCGCCTTTTCCGGAGCTTTGGCCTGATGTGCGGGATCGTCGGAATTTTCTGCCCGGGCGCGCATACGCCGCCCGATGGCGCCGACCTTCGCCGCATGGCGGACGCTCTGCGCCACCGCGGTCCTGACGGCGCCGGCTATCATGAGGAAGCGGGGCTCGGGCTTGGGCACCGGCGCCTGGCGATCGTTGACCTGGGTGGCGGTGCACAGCCCATGGAAACGGCCGATGGCGGCGTGGTGATCGTCTTCAACGGCGAGATCTACAACCATCTCGCGCTGCGGCGCGAGCTGGAGGGCGCCGGGCATGTGTTCCGCACCCATTCCGACACGGAGGCGATCCTCCATGCCTGGACGCAGTGGGGGGTGGGGTGCCTTGATCGGCTGAACGGCATGTTCGCCTTCGCCCTTTGGGATCGTGCGCAGGGAACGCTGCTGCTCGCGCGGGACCGCCTGGGCGAGAAGCCCCTGCACTACGCCCGGCGCCCTGCCGGCGGAATCGCCTTCTCTTCCGAGCTTTGCGCGCTGATGGCGCTGCCGGGCATGAGCCGCCGCCTGGACCCCGGGGCTGTGGAGGATTTCCTGGCCCTGGGCTACGTGCCGGATCCGGCCTGCATCTACCGCGACGTCCTGAAGTTGCCGGCGGGCCATTTCCTGCTTCTGGACCGCAACGCGGTTCCCTCGGCGCCCCTTCCGGCGCCACGCGCCTACTGGCGTCCGCCCACCACGGTCGCGGCGGCGCCGGCGGACGCGCGGGGCGCGCTTTCGGATCTGCTGCGCGGCAGCGTGCGCGACCGGCTGATGTCGGATGTGCCGCTCGGTGCCTTCCTGTCGGGCGGCGTGGATTCCGGCACCGTGGTCGCCCTGGCCTCGGAAGCCTCATCCTCCCCGCTGGCCACCTTCACCATGGGCTTTCCCGGAACGGCGGACGAGCGCCCGCGCGCGGCTCAGATCGCCGAGGCGCATGGCACCCTGCACCATGCCGAGACCGGCAGCGCCGATTACCTCGCGGCCGCCCGCCGTCAGGCCGCGATCTTCGGGGAGCCTTTCGGCGACCATTCCGCCGTGCCGACCCTCGCGGTCTGCGCCATGGCGCGCAAGCACGTCACCGTTGCCCTGTCCGGCGACGGGGGCGACGAGGTTTTCGCGGGTTACCGCCGCTACCGCTTCCACACCCTGGCGGAAGCCGCGCGCCGCCTGCTGCCGGCCGCGCTCCGTCGCAGCGCCGTGGCGAGCCTGGCCCGCGCCTATCCCGTGCTGGCCGGGGCACCGCGCTGGTTGCGCGCCAAGAGCACCCTGACGGAACTCAGCCTCGACAGCGCGATGGGCTACTACCGCACCGTCTGCAAGCTGCAGGACGAACGTCGCCGCGCCCTGCTTTCCCCGGCGCTCCGGGCCTCGCTGTCCGGGCACGATCCGTCCGACCGGTTCGCGACCCTGATGGCCGAGTGCGACCCGGCGGAGCCGCTGCTGCAAGCGCAGTACGCGGACCTGCACACCTATCTGCCGGGCGACATCCTGACCAAGGTGGACCGCACCAGCATGGCCGTTTCGCTGGAGGTGCGCCCACCCTTGCTGGACCCGGACGTGGTCGCCTTCGGCATGGGGCTGCCGGCGTCGCTGAAGCTGCGCGGTGGCGTCGGCAAGCAGCTTCTGCGCGAGGTCGCGGCGCCGCTCCTGCCGCAGGCGGTTCTTTCGGCGCCCAAGCAGGGCTTCGCCGACCGGATCGGCGACCAGTTCCGCGCGCGCGCGCCGGAGTTGCGCGCCCGTCTCAACGGCGCGGCAATGATGGATTCGGGCCTCTTCGACGGACCACAGCTCCTCCGGTTGGTGGACGAGCACGCGGCCGGGCAGGCGGACCATGCGCAGGCGCTCTGGCAGCTGCTGGTCTTTGAGGGCTTCCTCGCCGGGGAATCACCGGACCTGCACGGCTTCGCCCGCGTGCCGGACGCGGTGCAGGCGTGATCCGGGCGGCATGATCGGGCGCGCGGCAACGGAACGGCGCGGCATCCCCGCCGGCCCGGCGCGGAGCGGCGGATGGGCCATGCAGCGGCCCGCCGCCGTTGCCGCGTCCTGGCCGACCGGCGCCACCAACTCCCTTGGGCGGGCGACCGCGGATGCGGGGCGGAGCGGCTGATGGACTCCATCCCGCACCGGGACCACACGGAGGCTGGCGGGAGCCGGCCGGCCGGGCAGGACTGCGCGCCCTGGAGCATCGCCATCTTCGCCCGCAACGAGATGGCCTCGCTGCCGCGTTGCCTGGAGGCCCTGGCGGCCGCGACGGCGGGCGCGCAGGCAGAGGTGTCGCTTCTGCTGAACGGCAGCACGGACGGGTCTGAGCAGGCGGCGCCGCGCCTGATGCGCGAAGCGCGCCTGCGCGGCAGCGTCTGGTCCATTCCCCACGCCGACAAGTCCAACGCCATCAACCAGTATCTTCACCGGCTGCGCCCCGAGGCCGGGCTGCACGTCTTCGTGGATGCCTATGCCGCCGTGAAGCCGGACGCCCTGCGCCGCTTGGCCGCGCGGCTGGTGGCGGAACCTC
The DNA here is from genome assembly GCF_042433125.1 of Muricoccus vinaceus. NCBI lineage: Bacteria > Pseudomonadati > Pseudomonadota > Alphaproteobacteria > Acetobacterales > Roseomonadaceae > Muricoccus > Muricoccus vinaceus. The sequence goes on from NZ_JBHLVZ010000110.1 coordinate 4,135, forward strand.
TCGCGATGGCCGCGGCGGCGGTGCCCAGCTCCGGCCGCAGCGCGGCGGCCCTGCGGGCGGATATGCTTGAATATCCAGGGCTTCACGGATCGCTCTTCGCGCTGCGCGGCAGCTTCGTGGAGCGCCTGGCCGCCTCCGGCCTGCGGTTGCCGCTCGGGCTCTACAGGGGGGACGGGCTGCTCGGCTCCTTCGTGATGCACGACCTGGACTCCGCCAGCAGTCCCTGGCGCCCGCCGCACATCGCGGTGGAGCCTGAGGCGAGCTGGACCCTGCAACCGCTGCGCCCCTGGAGCCCCGCCGATATCAGGCGCCACCTGCGGCGGCTGGTGCAGCAGGGCCGCGGGCGGCTCGAATCCGGTGCGATCCGCCACACCATCTATCCTGGCCAGGGCCGATGCGGCGGCTTCGGGGCCCTGCCGGAACGGGCGGACAGCATGATCCTGGACTGGCTCGCCGCCGTTCCGGAGGCGAGGCCCAGGCTGGCGCGCGATCCCTTCGCCGCGCTGGCCCTGCGCCGCATCCGCCGCGCGGCGCCGCCCGAGACCTCCGCTCTGGAGCCGCGGCTCGTCGCCGCGGTGCCGGAATGAAGCGGTGCAGAACGCTACGGCGCCGCCGTCCAGAGCACCGCCTGGCGCAGCCTCGCAGCGACGGCCAGCACGGAACGGCTGCGCGCCGCTTCCGCCCAGACCAGCGTCGAGGCATCCGTCGCCAGGCTTCGCTTGTAGCGGTCGTCGCCGCCCAGGAAGTCGTAGCAATGGTCGCCCAGCCGCAGCGCGCGCTCGATCGCCAGATGGTGGCAGGTGAGTCCGGGCTTGGCGTGTGGATCCGGCACGGCGTAGTCGAAGCCGCTCTGGTAGGCGCAGACATGTCCGCCCAGGCGGAAGTTGTAGAGATAGCCGATGGGTCGTCCGCCGGCGCTGGCCCGCAGCAGGTCGACCTCTCCGCGGGGAACGCCGCGCGCGACCAGGGCGCGGTGGAAGCGGAGCATGAAGGGGTCCGCAAAGGCCCCGGGCTGCCCCCGCGCGCGCCAGGCGGCGCCGTGCAGGTCCACCAGGGCGTCGAGCCAGGCCAGCGCGCCGGGAACGGTGTCCGCGCGATCCAGCGTCACCTCCCCCTCCGCCGCGTAGCGCCGGTTGGATCGGCGGAGCTGGCTGCGCGTGTTGGCGCTGAGCGCGCCGAGGTAGTCTCCCCCGGCGAGGCGCAGCGCATCGAGGCGCACCAGCGGGGCGGAGCGATCCTGGCGGCGCGGCACCACGGCTCCGGCCGCGCGGGCCGCCTCGATCACGGCGCCCTCCACGCCGCTCAGGCGCAACGCGGCGATTCCGCGCATCCGCAGCGCGCAACGCAGCATCGCCGCCATGGTCTCCGCCCCTTCGCCGGGCGCCAGGAGGGGACCGTTGTGCTCGATGAACGGCGCATCCAGCTGCGGCTCGCCGCTTTCCGACAGGCAGAGCCGGCGGTGCCAGGGGCGTCCGCTGCGGTTGAACAGGGCCAGCCCGACCAGCCGCCCGCCGCGCTCGGCTCGCACCAGCACCGGATCGCGGAACCGCTCCCCGGCCAGGCAGCCCACCCAGGTCCAGCTCCGGAAGAAAGGAGGCGCTGCCTGCGCCTCCAGACCGCGCCAGGCTTCCTCCAGGTCAGCGAGGTCGCGCGCGTGGGCGAGCGTCACCTGCAGTGCCAACGGTGTTCCCATCCCATCCATTGGTCGCAGCGGACCACGGAGGCGGCGCAACGGAAAGCCGCGCTGCGGAGAAATAAGCAATGAATCGTGTTCTTCACGTTCTGAAATATTACCGTCCGGCCTTCACCGGGGAGGGCGTGTTCCTGGAGCGCTCCTCCGCCGTCATGCAGGAGGTCGCGCCCGCGGTGGGGCACGACCTGCTGGTGACCCATACCCCGCGCCCGGCCGATCCGCGCGAGGCGGCGGCCTGCTCCACCCTCGGCCGGGTGGTCCATCTCAGCCGCCGCCCGCTGGGCGCGCTCGGGCGGGAGGCGGCGCTCGTCTGGTGGTTCCTGCGCAACATCCGCCGCTATGACACCGTGCACTTCCGCACCCATGCGGACTGGTACTTCCTCAGCTATCTTCTGACGCGCCTCGCGGGCCGGCGGCTCGTGCTCTCGGCCACGCTGGACGACAGCCTTCCGGTGCTCACCCATCAGTACAGGCGGTCGCTGCGCCCACTGGTGGCGCGCGCCTTCGGCCTCTTCAACGCCTACATCTCGATCAGCCCCAAGCTGCTGAACGAAACCTTGTCGGCCGGCGCGGACCCCGCCCGGTGCTTCCTCGTGCCCTGCGGGGTAACGGTGCCGGAACAGCCGCCCGGCACGGGAGCCCGGCTGCGCGAAGACCTCGGCTTCGCGCCCGGGGACACGGTGCTGCTCTTTGTTGGCGGCCTGTGCCGTCGCAAGGACCCGATGTTCCTGATCGAAAACCTGCCGGCCATACTGAGCGCGGCGCCCCATTCCCGTCTTCTGCTGCTCGGCCCCCCCCTGGAGCCCGACTATGTGGAGGCCCTGCGTGAGCGCGCGCGCGCGCTGGGGCTGGAAGGACGGGTTCACCTCGCCGGAGAGCAGTCCAACCCCCATCCCTGGTTCGCGGCCGCCGATATCCTGGTTTTCGCCTCGCGCATGGAAGGTTTCGGCACGGTGGTGCCCGAAGCGATGGCGCACGGCTTGCCCGTGGCGGTGCGCCGCCTTCCCGGGGTGAACGATAGCTTCGTGCTCGAAGGGGAAACGGGCAGCCTGTTCGACACCGCCGCGGAATACGTCGCGGCGGTGACGCGCATGGCGGCCGACCCCGCGCTGCGCCGGCGGCTTGGCGCCGCAGGGCGCGATCTCGTCCGCCGCCGGTTCGGCATGCGGACGGTGGCGCGCCAGTACCTGGACATCTACGGCCTGCCGGTGGACGCGCAGAACAGCGAAAGCGGGGCGGCCGCACCCGGCGAAAGCCCGGCCCTGCCGGGGGAGACCAGGCCCTCGCCGCTGACGGCGCCGGCGGTTCCCGCCGCCGCGGGCTCCATGCCAGGGGCATCCACCCCGGCGGCGGGGCCCGAGATGGAAACCGGCCTCGGCGCCACGGCCTCCGTGCTGGATACGCGCTTTCACCACCTGGCTCCGCCGCCGGCCGACGGGCGTCCCCGCCTCGTCACGATGGTGGATGCCGAGGAGGCCTTCGACTGGTCGCGGCCTTTCTCGCGCGATGCCTCGGACGTGTCCTCCATGGCGAAGCAGCACCTGGCGCACCGCGTCTTCGAGCGGCACGGGGTGGTGCCGCTCTACCTCGCCGATTACCCGGTGGCGAACCAGGATGCCGGGCGCGCACCGCTGCGGGAATTGCTGCGCGACGGCGCCTGCGAGGTGGGTGCCCAGATGCACCCCTGGGTGACGCCGCCCTTCGAGGAGCTGGTCTGCGAGCACAACTCCTATGCCGGCAACCTTCCCCCGGCGCTGGAGCTGGAAAAGGCGCGGCGGCTGACGGACAAGCTGGCCGAGGCCTTCGGCGACCGGCCGCTGATCTACCGGACGGGCCGCTTCGGCGTCGGGCCGCGCACCGCGGACGTGCTGCGCCACCTGGGTTACCTCGCCGACACGAGCGTGACCCCGGGCTGGCAGCCGAACTGCCAGGGACAGTGGGGGTCCTGGGGGATCTCAGCCCGGCCCTATTGGTGCGACCGCGACCGCACCCTGCTGGAAATCCCGGTCACGGGCGCGCTGGTCGGGCGCCTCGCCCGGCGTTACGGCGCCCGGCTCGGACCGGTCGCCTTTCACCGCCTCGCGGGCCGGACGGGTCTTACCGGTGCGCTGTCGCATCTCGGCCTGCTCGAGCGGATCCGGCTGAGCCCGGAAGGCATGACGCTGGACGAGGCGAAGCGGCTGGTCCGCGTGATGGTGGCCGATGGACACCGGACCTTTGTTCTCACCTATCACTCGCCCTCGCTCGCGCCCGGCAATACGCCCTATGTCCGCAGCGCCGCCGACCTCGACCATTTCCTGGCGTGGCTCAACGGGTTCTATACCTTCTTTCGCGAGGAGGTGGGGGGGCAGCCCGTGTCCTGGCGCGCGGTGCGAGGGCTGCCGGCGTCGGCCGCGCCGGGCTGCCGGGCGGCACCCTCCGCAGCGGCCGGCCTTCGCCCCGCCGCCGCGCTGGAGCCGCAATCGCCGGCATGACCGCACGCCCGCATTGCTCCCGTCCGACTGATTCTGCCGTGAACAGCCCAGCCTGATGCTTCAGGCCGCGCTCACGGCTCTCCTGTTGCCGCCCCTGCTGCTGGTGCTCCTGCAGATCCTCGGGGCCGGGTTGTCCTGGCGTGGCCGGCGGGCGGGCCTGCTGCTTGTCTGCGGCGCGGCCGTGTTGCAGCTCCTGCTCGCCACACCCTTCGTGGCGGGAACCCTTCTCACGTCGCTGTACCCCAAGCCGGTCGCGCCTTCCGCCCCGCCCGGGGCGATCGTGGTGCTGGGCGGCGACGGGGCGCGCACCGACGCGGGAACGGAGGTCGGCCCGCTGACGCTCGAACGGCTGCGGGCGGGGGCCGCGCTGCAGCGCCGCACCGGACTGCCCCTGCTCGTCACGGGCGGGCCGAACTCGCCGGGCGCCGAGCCGTTGGGCATCGTCATGGCACGCAGCCTCTCGCAGGACTTCCGCATCCCCACCCGCTGGATCGAGGCGGCGGCCGGGGACACGCGCGACAATGCCGTGCTGGGTGCGGCCATGCTGCGGACGGAAGGCATCAACACGGTGTTCCTTGTGACGCATGGCTGGCACATGACCCGGGCCATGGAGGCCTTCGCGCGCGCCGGCGTCTCGGCGCAGCCCTTCCCCGTTCGCACCGACCGCGCCCCGGATGGACGGGCCAGCGACTGGCTCCCGCGGCCCGACCATCTGGCGGAAAGCTGGTTCGCGTTGCGTGAATGGATGGGGAGGCTGGTTTATGCGCTCCGCGACTGAAGGCGACCGGCCATCCGCCCCGGCAATGGCGGCCGAGGGAGTTGTCGGAGCGGAAACGGAGCCATCCCCCGCGGATCATCGCCGGCCGTCCGCTGCCCTCCGCGCCCTCGCGCCAGGCGAGCCCCTTCCGGGCTGGTGCGACCGCCACCTGCCGCCGGCACGGCTGGACGCGCTGGGTGGGCGCGCCTGGTACACGGCCACGCTTTCGGCAGGCCTGCCGGAGGGTGCGGAGCCACTGCTTGCGCTCGGTGCCGGAAACACGGTGCTGATGCCGCTCATGCGCCGGGACGGGCGGATGCACAGCCTGACCACGCCGTATTCGCTGGGCTGGCGACCGCTCGTGGCATCCGGCGCGAATCCGGCGGTGGCGCTGCGCGAAGCCGGGCGAGACCTGGGGCGGGCCCTTCGCGGCCAGCCCCCGGCCGTGCTGGACTGCCTGGCACCGGAGGAGCGAGACTTCGGCGCTTTCCTGAGGGGCCTGCGCTCGGCCGGGCTGGTGCCGCTGCGCTTCGGTCATTTCGGCAACTGGCACGAGCCCGTCGTGCCCGAGGATGGCTGGGAAGGATACCTCAGCGGCCGTCCCTCCGCGCTGCAGTCCACCATCCGGCGCAGGACGCCGCGCTGCCTCCGGCGCATGCGGTTCGAATCGGTCGATGCCCCGGGTGACCGGCTGGAGGCGGCCATCGGCGCCTACGAGGCCGTCCGCGCCCGGAGCTGGAAGCCGCATGAGCCCTCCCCCCGGTTCGATGCCACGCTGATGCGGGCCATGGCCGCGGAGGGCACGCTCAGGCTGGGTGTGCTGCGCCTGCGGGAGAACGACACCCCGGTCGCGGCGCAGTACTGGGCTGTCTCAGGCAGGCGGGCCGTTGTGCTGAAGCTGGCCCATGACGAGGCGGAGCGGGAACACTCGCCGGGCACGGTGCTCACGGCGATGATGATGGCCGACATCCTGGATGGCGATGGCGGCGTGTCCGAGGTTGACTTCGGCCGCGGCGATGACCCTTACAAGCGGCTCTGGGCCGGCCAGCGGCGGCGAAGGATCGGGCTGATCATCGCCGATCCGCTCCACCCCTCGGGGCTGGCGGCGATCGCCCGCCAGGCGGCGGGACAGGCCTTGCGCCTTGGGCGCGAATGGTGGGCTGCCCGGTCGCCGGGCACGGGTGGCGGCAAGGGGCGGGCGGGCAAGGCCGGGGAAGAGCGGAGCGCGGCATGAAGATTCTCTACAGCCACCGGATCGGGTCGCGCGACGGCCAGGGCGTCCACCTCGAGGAGATGGTGGCGGCGATGCGGGCGGAAGGGCACGAGGTGCGCCTCGTGGGTCCTTCCTTCTACGGCCAGGGCGGCTGGGGCGGTGAAAGCCGCGCGGTCGGGCTCGCCCGCCGCCTGCTGCCCGGGTGGGCCGCGGAGGCGGCGGAGCTCGCCTACAACGTTCCGGCGTACCGCCAGCTGGCGCAGGCCGCGCGGGAGTTCCGGCCGGACGTGATCTATGAGCGCGCGAACCTGTTCTTCCTGGCGGGAGCCACGCTCGCCCGCCGCCTCCGCCTGCCCTACCTGCTGGAGGTGAACGCTCCCCTCGCCGACGAGCGGGCGCGCCACGGCAACCTGCGGCTGGGCCGCCTCGCCGCCGCCGCCGAGCGCCACACCTGGCGCGCGGCCGACCGCGTGCTGCCCGTCACGGAGGTGCTGGCCGACCGCATCGCCCAGGAGGGGGTGCCGCGCGAGCGCATCACCGTGATCCCGAATGGCATCCAGCTCGCCCATTACCCCGAGCCCGCGCCGCGCCCGCCGTCGGGCCCGCTGACCCTCGGCTTCGTCGGCTTCATCAGGGACTGGCACGGCATGGACAAGGTCGTGCGGTCCATGGCGGGCTGGAACGGGGCGGAGGCCCTGCAACTGCGCGTGGTGGGCGACGGCCCGGCCCGGCCGGGGCTGGAATCGCTTGCCGCCTCGCTCGGTATCGGCGAGCGCGTGCGCTTCGACGGCGTGGTGGATCACGAGGTGATCCCCGGGCTGGTCGCGGGATTCGACATCGCCCTTCAGCCCGCCGCCGTCGCCTACGCCTCGCCCCTGAAGGTTTTCGAGTACATGGCCGCGGGCCGCGCCATCGTGGCCCCGGACCAGCCCAACCTGCGTGAGGTGCTGGAGGATGGCCGCACCGCGCTGCTTTTCGACCCGGCGCGGGAAGGGGCGATGTGGGAGGCGATTGCCCGGCTCGCCTCCGACCCCGCGCTGCGCGCCCGCCTCGGCGCCGCCGCGAGGGCGGAGGTGCTGAAGCGCGACCTGACCTGGACCGGCAATGCCCGCCGCGTCGTGGCCATGGCCGAAGACCTGCTGCGGCGCCGCCATGGCGCGACCGGCGCCCTTTCCCCGGCTTCGGCGGCGTGAGCGCCGCAGCGACACCGTGGCCCGGTTCCCCCATCCGATGACGGCGCGAACGACGCCCGGGAAGACATCCGACATGGCACCGGCGCGCCAGCCGCTTCTTCTGCACGTGTTCCCGACCTTCGCGGTGGGCGGCGCGCAGGTTCGCTTCTGCGCCCTGGCCAACCGCTTCGGCCCGCGCTGGCGCCATGCGGTGGTGGCCCTGGACGGGCGGACCGACTGCACGGCCCGGCTGGAGGCGGAGGTTCCGCTGGAGCTCGTCGCCTCGCCTGCCGCGAAGGGCAGCGGGGTGCGCGGGATGATCAGGATCGCACGGCTCCTGCGCCGCCTGCGGCCTGCCGCCCTGGTGACCAGCAACTGGGGCAGCATGGACTGGGTGGCGGCCCGCCTTCTGGCGCCCGGCATCCGGCATATCCACACCGAGGACGGCTTCGGACCGGACGAGAGCGCCGGGCAGAAGCCGCGCCGCGTGCTCGCCCGCCGGCTTCTCCTGCGGCGAAGCACCGTGGTGCTTCCCTCCGAGACGCTCTTGCGCGCGGCGACCGACCTGTGGCGCCTTCCGGCGGGGAGGCTGCGCCACATCCCGAACGGACTGGACCTTCGCCGTTTCCGCCCGGATGGTCCCAAGGCCCTGCCGGAGGTGCCGGGCGAAGGCCCGGTGGTCGGAACCGTCGCGGCCCTGCGGACGGAGAAGAACATCGCCCGGCTGATCCGCGCGGCTGCCCTTCTCCTGCAGGAGGGCACGCCCATGCGCCTCGCGGTGATCGGGGAAGGGGTGGAGCGCCCCATGCTGGAGGCGCTGGCGGGTGAACTCGGCATCGCCGGATCGGTGCTCTTCACGGGGGCGATCCCGGATCCCGCGGCGGCTTACCGGGGGCTGGACCTTTTCGCGCTTTCCTCAAGCACGGAGCAGATGCCCTTCTCGGTTCTGGAGGCGATGGCCACGGGGCTGGCGATCGCCTCCACCGATGTCGGCGACGTTCGCACCATGCTGGCGCCGGCCAATCGCCCGCACATGGCGCCCGCCGCCGGCACGGATGCCGCCCTGGCGGATGCGCTGCGGCCCCTCCTGCGCGACGCGGCCCTGCGAAGCCGGCTGGGTTCCGACAACCGTGCCAGAGCCGAAGCCTGCTACGACGAGGAAACCATGTTCCAGGCCTATGCCGGGCTGCTCGACCCTCGAGAACAGCGCGCCTAGCGACCCCGGCCGGGAACCCCTCGCAACAGCGCTTCGCGCCACGATGCGCCAGCGATCGCCCGTAATGGCCGCGCGCGGTTCGGACACCGAAATCATCCCTGTCGATAGGTTTTACATCGTAACATAAAATATTTTTCTTTCGATGCAACCCGTTGCAAAACAACGATACTTTTTTGGCACAGAAGTCGCACCCTTGACATTTGCCAGGCCAGCTCCCGCCGGGCGAAATGATGAACAAGGAACACCGCGATGATCAGAACAGCGCACGCGTTGCTCGGCCTCACTGCTCTGGCCTTTTCGTCCACCACGACCCTTGCGGCGGGCTTCGTGAACGGCTCCTTCGAGGATGGGACCGCATCCGGCTGGACCACCGGCGGCGGCTACCGCGGGAACACGCCGAACGCCTCCCTCAACCCGTCCAACGTCCTGCCCGGTGGGCCGCTCAACACCGATGCCGGAACGCGCTCGGCCGTGATCGGCACGAGCTACGTGGATCCGAACCTCGGCAGCGCCCTCGGCGGCACGGTTTACAGCGGCAACTTCGCCTATCGCGCCGAGGACACAGGAAACGGCGGCTTCGGGTCTGCGATCAGCCAGACAGTGGCCAACTACACCGACGCCAACATCTTCTTCGCCTGGAAGGCCGTGCTGGAAAACGGCGGTCACGCGCAGGACGAGTCCGCGCTGCTGAAGATCACGCTGCGCGACGATACCACCGGCACCGACCTTGTCAGCCGCACCTACAATGCCGGTGCAGGGGGCGGCGGCGTTGATGCCCGCTTCTCCTCCCTGGGCGGACTCTTCTACACCTCGGCCTGGCAGATCGAGCAGATCGCCATCGACTCCTCGCTCAGCGGCCACACCTTCACGCTGTCGCTGCTCGCGGCGGACTGCGAGCCCACGGGCCACACGGGCTATGCCTATCTCGATGGCTTCGGCGCCGTGATCCCGCCGCCCACGACGAACGTGCCCGAGCCCGCCTCGCTCGCGCTGTTCGGACTGGGCCTCGCCGGCCTCGGCCTCGTCCGCCGCCGCCAGCCCCAGGCGGCCTGACGGGGCGGCCTGACCAGGTGGCGGCGGCCCACTCGCGGGTCGCCGCCTCCCAGTCCTGACGAATCGTCGCGTGCGGGGTAGGATGGGCGCCGGCGCGCCGGATGCACCCCCGATCCCCTGGAGTGCCGGCGACGCAGCACGGGCGCGCATTGAACAGCTTCCGCTTCCTCCACGCCGCCGACCTTCACCTGGACAGCCCGCTTCGCGGGCTCGGCGGGGATGCGCCCGCCGCCCGCATCCGCCGCGCCACGCGCGACGCGCTCGACAACCTCGTGGCGCTGGCCATCGCCGAGGCCGTGGATTTCGTGGTGGTGGCCGGTGACCTTTACGACGGAGACTGGCCGGACTTCCGCACCGGGCAGGTGCTGGTGGCGGCCTTCGCGCGCCTCACCCGCGCGGGGATCCGCGTGGTCGCCATCCGCGGCAACCACGACGCGGAAAGCGTGCTGACCCGCTCGCTGCGCCTGCCGGAGGGCGCCACGCTGCTGCGTGCCGACCGGCCGGACACGGTGGACTGGCCGGAATTCGCCGTGGTGCTGCACGGACAAAGCTTCGGCACGCGCGACGTGCAGAGCAATCTCGCGCAATCCTATCCCGCGCCAGTGGCCAACCGCTTCAACATCGGCCTGCTGCACACCGCCGCCACCGGCCGCCCGGGCCACGCCTCCTATGCCCCCTGCACGGTGGAGCAGCTGGCGGCCCATGGCTACGACTACTGGGCGCTCGGCCACATCCACGCCCGGGAGGAGGTGCTGCGCGAGCCCTGGATCGTGTTTCCCGGCAACCTCCAGGGCCGCCACGTGAACGAGACCGGTGCCAAGGGCGCGAGCCTGGTCAACGTGCAGCACGGCCGGGTGGTGTCCGTGGAGCACCGCGCGCTCGACGTCGTGCGCTGGGAGCGGCTGGTGGTGGATTGCGAAGGCGCGGCCGACGAGGATGCGGTGCTGGAACGCTGCCGCCGCGCCATCGGCACGGCGCTCGACGGCGCCGAGGGGCGGCTGCTGGCGCTGCGCCTTCGCCTGGAAGGCCCCTGCCCCGCCCATGCGGCGCTTGCCCGCGACCCCGCCGCCCTCCGGCAGAAGCTGATCGCCGCCGGGCTGGAGGTGGCCGAGGCCGGCGCCTTCTGGCTGGAGGAGGTGCGCGTCGCCACCCGCTCCATGCTGGACCTCGACGCGCTCCGGGCCCGCGAAGACGCGGTGGGGCGGCTGGTTCACGCCATCGAGGCGCTGGCCGCCGATCCGTCCGCAGCCGCCGGGCCTGGCGAGTCCGCCCGCGCCTATGCCGGGGCCATGCTGGACCGCGGCGCCGGAAGGCTGCGGCAGGCCCTGGGCGAGAACCATCCCGCGGTGCTCGCGGCCGAGGGCCGGCTGCCGCCCGAGTTGCTGCACCGCGCCCGGGACCTGCTTCTCGCCCGCCTTGCCCAGGGCTGAGCGGCCCAGGATGCGCCTGACCAGCCTCGCCCTTCGCCGCTATGGCAGCTTCGCCGACACCACCCTCGACTTCGACCCGGCGCCCGGGCGGATCAACCTCGTTCTCGCGCCCAACGGCACCGGGAAGTCGGTGCTGCGGCACGCCTTCGGGGAATTGCTGTTCGGGATCGGCGGGCAGACGCCCATGGGCTTCCGCCACGGCTATGCCGGGATGCAGCTCGCCGCGAGCGGGGTTGCTTCGGACGGAACCCCCTTCAGCTTCGTTCGGCGGAAGGGGAACAAGAACACGCTGACCGGCCCGGAGGAGGCCCCGCTCGACCAGGGCTGGCTGGACCGGCTGCTCGGGCGCGGGGACGCGAAGCTGTTGTCCCAGCTTTATGCCCTGGACACGGAACGCCTCCGGCAGGGAGGGCGGGAGCTGCTCAGCTCCGGCGGGGCGCTTGCCGACGCGCTGCTGGCCGCGGCCGGGGGGCTGCGCGAAGCATCTCTCCTCCGCCGCAGCCTGGAGGAGGAGCGGGACCGGCTGGCGCCGCTGCGCAAGACCGCCCAGCGCCCCTTCTACGCCGCGCTGGATCGCTGGTCGGATGCTCGGCGCCAGCTCAACGCCAGCCTGGTTCGCCCGCAGCAATGGGACGAGCGGGAGCGGGCGCTGCGCGAGGCGCTTGGCTCGCGGGATGCGGCCAATGCGGCGGCGGGTGCGGCGGGGGAACACCTGCGCCGGCTGGAGCGGGTGCGGCGCGTGCGCCCGATGCTGGCCCGGCGGGACGCGGCGGCGGAATGGGTGGCGGCCAACCCCGGCGCGCCGATCCTTCCGCCGGACCTGGCCCGGCGCCTGCCGGAAGCGCGCGGGGCTGCCGCGGCGGCCAGCCAGAGGCTTGCCACGGCGCAGACCTCGCTCGAACGGCTCAGGGCCGAGATCGCCGCCCTCCCCGCGGATGAGGACCTTCTCGCCCGCGGCCCCGAACTGGAGGCGCTGCTCGCCGCGTCCGGCCTCGCGGCGCAGGCGCAGGACGGGTTGCCGGATGCGGAGGCCGCTCTGGCGGCCGCCCTGGCCCGGGCCGCGGGGCATCTCTCCGGGCTCGGCCTCGCCGGTGCGGAGGATCCTGCTTCCCTCGTGCCCTCGGCCCGGCTGCTCGCGGCGCTGCGCCGCCTGGCGGCGGAGCACGCGGCGGAGGGTGCCGCCTCGGCAAGCCTGCCGGAGCGAAGGGCGGCGCAGACGGCGCGGCTGCAGGAGGCCGAACGCGCCCTCGCCGCCCTGCCCGCGCCCGGCGGGGGCCAGCGGCTGGAACAGTTGCTGCGCGAGATACGGCGCGGCGGGGAACCGGTGGCGCAGCGGGCGGCGGCCGCGCGGGCCCTTGCCGAGGCGGAGGCGCGCCTGGCCGCCGCGCTGGCCCGGCTTCCCCTTCCGCTGCGCGACCCGGATGTCCTGGCCGCGATCGACCCGCCGGGCCTTGCCGCGCTGGAACGTCTCTTTGCCGCCCTTTCCGCCGCCCGCGCCGGGCTGGAGCGGGCCGCCGATGCCGTGACACGTGCGCAGGACGTTCTCGCGGCGGCGCGGGCCGACCGGGCTGCGCTCGAGGCTGCCGGCCCGCCGCCGACCCGTGCCGCCCTGGCAAGCGCGAGAGACCGGCGGGAGGCGGGCTGGGACCTGGTCTTCCGCCGCCTCTCGGGCGAGGCCGCTCCCGCTGCCGAGGCCGGATACGCTCATGGCCGGCCCCTGCCGCTCGCCTATGCGGAGGCCGTGGCCGCGGCCGACGCAGTGGCCGATGCGCGGCTGGCGGACGCCGGACGCGCCGCGCGGTCCGAAGCCCTGGACCTCTCCATTGCCGCGGGCGCGGCGTCGGTGGACGCCCTGCGCGAGGCGGAAGCCAGCGCGGGGGAAGGCTGCGCGCTGGCCGGGCGGCACTGGGGCGCGGCCATCGGGACGCTTGGCCTGGACCCCGCGGCGGGCCTCGCCGAAGCGCAGCGCGCCCTTTCCGCACGGGAGGAAGGGCTGGCGGCGGCACAGGCCGAGAGGCTTGCCCGGGCGGCCCTGGCGGAGTTGCAGGGCTGGACGGAGGCCGCCGCCGCCCGGCTGGCCGATGCGCTCGGCAGTTCCCCGGCGGAGGCATCCCTCCCTGCCCTGCTGGACCGCGCGGAGGAAGCCGTTCGCCGGCAGCGCGCGGCCGAGGAGGAGCGCCGGCTCGTCCTGGCCGCCGCCGAGGCGGCGCGCGATGCCCTGCGCGGGGTCGCCGCCGAGGAGGAGGCAGCATGGGAGCGGCGTGCGCGCTGGCGGGAGGAATGGGACACCGCCCTGGCGCAGCTTGGCGAGAACGCGGGTGCGGACCCCGCTGCCGTGGCGGCACGGCTCGACCTGCGCGAGGCCCTGGGCACGGCGCTGGGCGAGGCCGCGCGGCTGGAGGCCGATGTTGCCGCCTGGCGCCGCGCCCTGGATCGTTTCCGCGCCGGCCAGGCGCAGCTGCGCGCGGCGCTCGGCCTTCCTCCAGAGCCGGATGCCCTGGCCGGGCTGCGCGAGCTCGACCGCCGCCACCGCGCCGAGGCCGCGCGCGCCGAGGCCAGGGAGGTTCTGCAACGCCAGCACGCGGCCGGCGCTGAGGCGGTCCGGGAGCAGCAGGCCGCGCTGGACAAGGCGGCTGCGGCGCTGAGCGAGGTGATCGCCGCCGCAGGGGCGCCGAGCGCCGAACTGGCCGAGCAGCGCATCGCCCTGGCCGCGGAGCGCGCGCGCCAGGACGGGCTGCGCGCCGCCGCCGAGGCCGAGTTGCTGGAGAACGGCGACGGGCTCGGCCTGGAAGCCCTCAGGGCCGAGGCGTCGGCGCAGCCGCCAGAGGGGCTGGAGCAGGCCCTGGCCGGGGCGGAGGCCGAGCGGGGCCGCCACGCCGCCGAAGCCCAGGCCCAGGTCGCCGCCGCCACCCGGCTGGAGCTGGAGATGCGGCAACTGGCCGGTGACGACCTCGCGATGCGCGCCGCCTCCGACGAGGCCGCCGCGGCCGGGGAGATCGGCCAGACGCTGGACGACGCGCTGCTGATGCAGGTGGCCGCCGGGCTGCTCGATGCCGCCCTCGGCGCCGTGCAGGAGGGCACGGACGACGCACTTCTCCGCCGCATCGGCGATGCGTTCTCGGGCCTCACGGGCGGCGCCTATTCCGGCGTGGCCTTCCGCGAGGACGAGCGCGGAACGGCGCGGCTCACGCTGTGCCCCCGCGGCTTCCCCGACGAGGAGGCCGGGGTGGACCAGCTTTCGGAGGGCACGCGCGACCAGCTTTTCCTGGCGCTGCGAATTGTGGCCATCGAGGACCACGCCGCAAGCGGCACCGTGCTGCCCTTCATCGGCGACGACATCCTGCAGAGCTTCGACGATGCGCGCGCCGCTGCCGCCTTCCGGGCGCTGCTGCGGCTGAGCGAGACGGCGCAGGTGATCCTGCTCAGCCACCACGAGCACCTGCTCCAGGTGCTGCGCGACACGCTGCCGGCCTCCGCCTTCCATCTGCAAAGGCTTGAGGGCGCGGCGGCCTGACGGCGCGGCGCTGCAGCGCGGCCATCGCGCGTTCGTCGTGCGAAAGGTCGAGGTAGCGCCGGGGCCGCCTCCGCATCGGCGGGCATCCAGCGAAGCCCTTCCATATAGGCGCGGACGTCGCTGGCCATGGGGAATAGGGCGGACCCTTTCCCGCCGGCCAGGTCCCGAACACCACGGTGACCATGACGGGCAGCCGGGCGCCCTGGGGCCGGGCATTGACCATCCCCGGGCATTCCCTGGGCTGCTCGGGCCTGGACGCCGCCGGGGAAGTGGCGGAGTTTCCGTCCTCCCCGCGCCGGCGACCGGCGGCGGATGCACCGGCCAGGGTTCATGACGACGCAGACCACTTCCATCCCCGGGGCATCCGGGGCAAGCCGCCATGCGGTGGTCACCGGCGCCAGCTCAGGCATCGGCGCCGCCATCACCGCGCGCCTGCTGCGTGACGGCTGGACGGTGACGGGCCTGAGCCGCACCGACCCCGGGCCGAGGCCTGGCCTCGATCACCGCTCCGTGGACCTGCTCGACCCCGTCTCCATCGCACCGGCGTTGGCTGGACTGCGCCCCGATGCCCTCGTGCACGCGGCCGGACTGATGCGCGGCGGCCCGCTCGGCGCGCTGGATCTGGAAGCGGGACGCACCCTCTGGCGCCTGCACGTGGACGCGGCCTTCGCGCTGGCCGATGCGCTGGCCCCTGTGCTGCCGCAGGGCGGGCGGATCGTGCTGATCGGAAGCCGGGGCTCGGCGGGGGCGGCGGAGCGCAGCCAGTACGCCGCCGGCAAGGCCGCGCTGGTTGCCATGGCGCGCTCCTGGGCGCTGGAGCTGGCGCCGCGCGGCATCACGGTGAACGTGGTGTCCCCGGCCGCCACCGACACGCCCATGCTGCGCGATCCCGCCCGCGCCGGCATCGCCCCGCGCGTGCCGCCGATCGGCCGCCTGATCGCCCCGGAGGAGGTCGCCGCCCTGACCGCCTTCCTGATGGGGCCGGAGGCGGGCGCGATCACGGGGCAGCAGATCCTGGTCTGCGGCGGAAGCTCGCTCTAGGGGCGCCAGGGGCGGTCGCCGGATCGCCCGGCCGCCGGATGGGCTCCGCGCTCCCTCCCATGGAATTGCGCGGAGCGCGCCGCGGGGATAGGGACTGGGGCCAGGACGGCGCGCGTTGCGGCATGCCCTGCCCGCCTGGCGTGGCCGGCGCGGCGGCGGGTGCGCGATGGCGGAAGGCCTGGGCCCTGGCCCGAAGATGGAGCGGCGGATGCACCTGCGTAAGCGAGTTCTGGTAACCGGAGGGGCCGGCTTCCTCGGCTCCCACCTGTGCGAACGCCTGCTCGCGCGCGGCGACCACGTGATCTGCCTCGACAACTACTTCACGGGCACGCGGGACAACATCGTCCACCTGCTGGCCAACCCGTATTTCGAGGTGGTGCGGCACGACATCACCTTCCCGATCTACCTGGAGGTGGACCAGATCTACAACCTGGCCTGTCCGGCCTCCCCGGTGCATTACCAGCGCGACCCCGTGCAGACCACGAAGGTCAGCGTGCACGGCGCGATCAACGTGCTCGGACTCGCGAAGCGCCTCCGCATTCCCGTGTTCCAGGCCTCCACCAGCGAGGTTTATGGCGATCCCTCCGTGCATCCGCAGCCCGAGGAATACTGGGGCAACGTCAACCCGATCGGCGTCCGCTCCTGCTACGACGAGGGCAAGCGCTGCGCCGAGACGCTGTTCTTCGACTACCGCCGCCAGCACAACCTGCAGATCAAGGTGGCGCGGATCTTCAACACCTACGGGCCCCGGATGCACCCCAACGACGGGCGCGTGGTCTCGAACTTCATCGTGCAGGCGCTGCGCGGCGAGCCCATCACCATCTACGGCGACGGCAGCCAGACGCGGTCCTTCTGCTACGTGTCGGACCTGATCGACGGCTTCGTGCGGCTCATGGAATCGCCGCCCGAGATCACCGGCCCGGTCAATCTCGGCAATCCCGTCGAGTTCAGCATCCGCGAGCTGGCCGAGATCATCCTGGCCGAGATCGGCGGGCCGAGCCGCATCGTCGCCCGCCCCTTGCCGAGCGACGACCCCCGCCAGCGCAAGCCCAACATCGAGCGCGCCCGTGAATCGCTCGGCTGGCAACCGAAGGTGGGGCTGGCGGAGGGCCTGCGCGCCACCATCGACTATTTCGACCAGGCCCTGCGCCGCCCCGGGGAGCTGGTGGCCACGAAGGCCTGAGCCCTCCCGCGGCGGCGAGCGGGAACGGCGCGGCCCGGCCGAAGGCGCCTCACCCCAGGCCGAGGCCCCGCAGCCAGCCAAGCAGCGCCGCCTGCTCCGGGAGGGGGGCCACGAGGGCCGCCAGCGCGTCCCGCACCGCCGCGAGTTCCGTGGCCGTGTCCGCGTCGAACAGGCGCGGCATCGGGGTGACCGCCCCTTCCCCGGCCAGGGCCTGCTGGAAGCGCGCGGCCGTGTCCTCCCGCGAATAGATGACCGAGGTCCAGACGCGGTTCGGCACGGGGGCACGCCCGCCGAAGAGCCAGAACCCGCCATCCTCCGAGGGGCCGATCACGAAGGGCGCCTCGCCCCGCAGGGCCGCGGCCGCACCCCGCAGCAGCGAGGCGCTCATCTGCGGCGAATCCGCGCCCACCAGCAGCACGGAGCCGTGCCGGGCGAGCAGCGCCTGGTAGACCCGGCCCATCCGTTCCCCCAGTCCACCCTCGCCCTGCGCGACGCAGGGGAATCCGGTCCAGTCCGGATGAACCAGCGCGGCGGGCTCGGCCACGGCCCAGTGCGGCACCAGCGACGCCCCGGCCGCGCGCGCCACCGCCGCCACGGCCGCGGAGGCCATCCGGTGGAAGCGCACCGCCGCCTCCGTCCCGATTTCCGCGCCCAGCCGGGTCTTCACCGGGGAAAGGCCAGGGGTCTTCACGAAGATGGCCAGAGCGGTGCTCACGCGCTCCGCCCACTGTTCCGCCGCCAGGCGGCCCAGGCCTGGGCCGCCGTCAGCCGCCAGTGCAGCCAGGTGGTCCGCCCCCAGCCGTACCGCGCGTACTTGCGGGCGGAGGTGGAAAGCCCCGCCCCGATCCGCCGCAGCGGCAGGCCCGCCCCGTGCGCCGCCCAGGCCAGCAGGTGGTCCTCCCCATAGGGCGCCGCCTCGTCGTAAAGGCCGAGTTGCCGGAAGGACTCCGCCGGCAACACGAAGCCCTGGTCGCCGAAGGGCAGGCCGAGCCGGGCCGAGCGCCAGTTGGCGCCCCAGGCGTTCAGCCGGGCCAGGCGGGGGCCGTCCGGGCGGAAGGCTAGGTCGAACCAGCCCAGCGCCGCCTCCTCCCGCCCGGTGAAGCGGAGCAGCGCCGGAAGGGTCTGCGGCGTGAAGCGGCTGTCGGCGTGCAGGAACCACAGCCATGCCCCGCGCGCGGCCCGCGCCCCGGCATTCATCTGCCGCGCCCGGCCGCGCGGCGCCTCCATCTGCCGAAGGATCACGCCGTCCGGCCAGCCCGGCGGCACCGGGCGCGGTCCGCCACCGGCGCGCACCAGGATCACCTCGCTGCCCCCCGGAAGTCCGCGCAGCGCATCCAGCAGCGGCCCGTCCTCGGTTTCGTCGGGCGCAAGGGGCAGGATGACGGAGAGGGTCGGTGAAGTGCGGTGCAGTATGGCGGTCCTCGGCGGGATCGGCGCGGCCGTTTCGGGCGGGGGCATGGATGGATTATAGGCCGCCGGGACGGCGCGCGAGGATCCCCCCATCGGCAAGCACGTTCTCCTCACCGGAGCCGGCCATGCGCATCTGCTTCTGCTGCGCCACGCGGCGGAGTTCCAACGCCGCGGCCACGCCCTCACGCTCCTTGCTCCCGGTCGCTTCTGGTATTCCGGCCTCGCCACGGGCGTGCTGAACGGCGAGTGCGCCCCGGTGGAAGACCAGGTGGACGTCGCGGCCCTCGCGGCACGGACCGGCGCCCGCTTCGTGGCCGGCCGGCTCGCGGGCCTGGACCGGGAAGCAGGGCGCGCGATCCTCGATGACGGGCGCGACCTGCCCTTCGACCTGATCTCCCTTGCGCTGGGGAGCGAAACCGCGCCCCTGCCCGGCGCGGCGGCCCTGCCGGACCGCGTCTTCCCGGCCAAGCCCATCCCCAGCCTCTGGCGACTGCGCCAGGCGCTGGAGCGACGCTTTGCCATGGGGGAGGCCGTGCGCGCGGTTGTTGCCGGAGGAGGCATCACCGGCGCCGAGATCGCCGCGAGCCTTGCGGGCCTGGCCGCGCGGCGCGGCGGCCGCCTGCGCGTCACGCTCCTGGCCGGGGACGGCCCGCCCCTTCGCAACCTGCCCCCCACGGTGTCCGGGCCCTTGCTGGAGAGCCTCCGCCGGCGTGGGGTGGAGGTCACTCCCGGCCGTATCACGGCCATCCACCCGGACCGGCTGGACACCTCGGCCGGCCCCCTGCCCTTCGACGTCGTGGCTCTCGCCACGGGGCTGCGCCCGCCGGCGCTGCTTGCCACGTTCGGGCTGCCCCTCGCGGAGGATGGCGGCCTGGTCGTGGATCACCACCTGCGCTCGCCGCTGGACGCGCGGGTCCACGGCGCGGGGGACTGCGTGGCTCTCCAAGGCCACCGCCTGCCGCGCGCCGGGGTCT
Organism: Muricoccus vinaceus; assembly: GCF_042433125.1. Taxonomy (NCBI): domain Bacteria; kingdom Pseudomonadati; phylum Pseudomonadota; class Alphaproteobacteria; order Acetobacterales; family Roseomonadaceae; genus Muricoccus; species Muricoccus vinaceus. Next base: position 23,265 of record NZ_JBHLVZ010000110.1, read on the forward strand.
TTGCCGTCCGCCAGGCACCGGTGCTGCTCCACAACCTGCTGGCCGCGGCCGGGGGCGGTGCCCCGCGGCGCTTCCGCCCGCAGCGGCACCACCTCTGGATCATGAACCTCGGGGACGGCACGGGCTTCGCCAGCCGTGGGGCCCGGCACCTTCAGGGCAGGCTGGCGCTGCGCTGGAAAAACTGGCTCGATCGCCGCTTCCTGGACCAGTTCCGCGCCTGAAGCCTCCGCGGTACGGGATGCGCGGGCGCGTCCCACCCCCATGTCACCCTGGAGCGGGCCCTTGCCCGGCAGGAGGCGCCGTGGCGGCCGAGCCAACCCAGGACGAACCGGAAGCCCGGGAGGGCGGCGCCAGGCGCTTCTGGCCCCTGCTGCTGGTGCTGGCCGCACTCGCGCTCGCCTTCGCGCTCGGCCTGCACCGGCATCTTTCGTTTGAGGCCCTGGCCCGCCAGCACGCCGCACTGGGAGAAGCCGTCGCCGCCCGTCCGCTTCTGTCCCCCCTGGCCTATGTGGCCGCCTATGCCGCGGCGGCGGCGCTGTCCCTTCCGGGGGCGGTGGTGATCACGCTGGCCGGCGGCCTGCTCTTCGGCACGCTGTTCGGCGGGGCGCTGGCCGTGCTGGGCGCCACGCTCGGCGCGACGCTGCTGTTCCTGGCCGCGCGGCACGCCCTCGGCGGTTGGCTGGCGGGGCGCGCGGGGCCGCTGATGGCCCGCATCCGGCCGGGGCTGGAGCGCGACGGCTTCTCCTTTCTGCTGGCGCTGCGGCTGCTGCCGCTGTTTCCCTTCTGGCTGGTGAACCTCGCGCCCGCGCTGGTTCGCATGCCGCTCCGCACCTTCTTCGGCGCGACCCTTCTCGGCATCCTGCCCGGCACCTTCGTCTTCGCCTCCGTCGGCGCCGGGCTGGGCACGGTGCTGGCGGAGGGGCGGCAGCCCGACCTGTCCATCATCCTGCGCCCGGCCGTTCTGCTGCCGCTGATCGGCCTCGCCCTGCTCTCCCTGCTGCCGGTTGCCTGGCGGCGCTGGAAGGAACGCCATGGCTGACTTCGACCTCGCGGTGATCGGCGCCGGCTCGGCGGGGCTCTCGATCACCTATGTCGCCGCACGGCTCGGCCTGCGCGTCGTTCTGATCGAGCGGGAGCGCATGGGCGGCGATTGCCTGAACACCGGCTGCGTGCCGAGCAAGGCGCTGCTGGCCGCCGCCCATGCCGCCTCCGCCGCCCGCCGCGCGGGGCGCCTGGGCATCCGCCTGCCCGAGCCCGAGGTGGACTGGGCCGCCGTGCGGGCGCATGTCCACGGCGCCATCGCCGCCATCGCCCCGCAGGATTCCGAGGAACGCTTCCGCTCCCTCGGTGCCGAGGTGATCCGGGCCGAGGCACGCTTCGTCGCGCCCGGCACGCTGGAGGCGGGCGGGCGCCACCTGACCGCCCACCGGGTGGTGGTGGCCGCCGGAAGCCGGGCCGCCGTTCCGGACCTGCCGGGCCTGCGCGACGTCCCCTTCCTCACCCATGCCACGCTGTTCGACCTGAAGGAAAAGCCGGAACACTTGCTCATCCTCGGTGGCGGCGCCATCGGGGTGGAGATGGCGCAGGCCCATGCCGCGCTTGGCTGCCGCGTGACGCTGGTGGAGCACGGCCGCATCGCCAAGCGCGAGGACGCCGAGTTGGCGGGGGTGCTGCGCGGCGCGCTCCTGGCCGATGGCGTGGCGCTTCTGGAGAACACCTCCGTCGCGGCGGTGGAGCCCGGCCCCACGCTGGTGCTCGAGGACGGGCGCCGCATCTCGGGCACGCACCTGCTGGTGGCCACCGGCCGCACGCCCAACCTCGAGGCGCTCAACCTGGAGGCCGCCGGCATCCGCGCCGGGCCGCGCGGCATCGCCACCGATGCCGGGCTGCGCAGCCTCTCCGCCCGCCGTGTCTATGCCGCGGGCGACATCGCCGACCCGCAGAACATCGGTCCGCGCTATCTGACGCATGTGGGTTCCTACCATGCGGGCATCCTCGCGCGCCGCATGCTGTTCCGGCTGCCCGCGCGCATCGACTACGCCGCCCTGCCGCGCGTCACCTACACTGACCCCGAACTGGCTCAGGCCGGGATGACGGAGGAGGAGGCGCGTGCGGCGGGGCAGGACGTCCGCATCCTCCGCTGGCCACTGGCCGAGAACGACCGGGCCATCGCGGAGGGCCGCACGGACGGCCTGGCCAAGCTCGTCGTCACGCCGCGTGGCCGGCTGCTCGGTGCCGGCATCGCCGGTCCCCATGCCGGGGAGATGATCGGCGCCTGGACCCTCGCGATCGGGCGCAAGCTTTCCGCCGACGCGATGGCGGGGCTGGTGGTGCCCTATCCCACCCGGTCCGAGATCGGCAAGCGTGCCGCGGCAACCTTCTCGCTGGACCGTCTTTTCGCCCCCCGCACCCGCTGGCTGGTTCGCATGCTGGGCCGCCTGCCAGGCTAGCGATGCCGTCGATCGTCAGGCCGGTGCGTTCTGACAAGCAGAACGCAAGAGGGATACACCTTGGACTTCGCGACCGAACCGGAAGGCCTTCTCGCCGCCCGGCTTGTGGAACTCTCGGCGGAAGCCGGCACCGCCCTGCACGTCACGCGCAGCGAGGCCCGCGCCGCCCGCCTCGCCACCGCGGCACGCGCCCTCGCGCCCGCGCTGCGCGTGGTGGTGCTGCCGGCCTGGGACTGCATGCCCTATGACCGTGCCTCGCCCTCCCGGCAGGTGATGGGGCAGCGCATGGCGGCGGTGCACGCCCTCGCGACCCGGGGCGGTGAGCCCTGCCTCGCCTTTGCGAGCCTGGACGCCGCGACGCAGCGCCTGCCGCCGCCGGAAGCCCATGCCATGCTCCACCTCACCGCCGGCGCCGCGCTCGACCCGGAGGCGCTGCTGCGCGACCTCGGGCGGCTGGGCTATGCGCCGGATGACCGCGTGGACGAGCCCGGCGAGGCCGCGCTGCACGGCGCGGTGTTCGACATCCACCCGGCCGGGGACGGCGACATGCCCTGCCGCGTGGAGCACGCGCAGGGACGGATCACGTCCATCCGCCGCTATGACCCCCTGACGCAACGCAGCCTGGACGAGGTCAGGGCCGTGAGCCTCGGTCCCGCCTCCGAGATCGTGCTGCCCGAGGGATTGGAAGAAGCGCGGCCGCAGGGCGCGGAGCATGCGCTGGCCGATCATTACCCGGGGCTCGTCACGATCTTCGAGCTGCTTCCCGGCGCGCCCGTGGTGCTCGACCCGGAAGTGGAGGCGCTGCGCGCCCAGCGCACGGCGGATGTGGCGGATGCCTTCCACTCCCGCCTTGCCCTTCTTTCCGCCGACGAGGCGACGCGCCCGGCCTCGGAGCCGGCGAAGCTCTACCTGGACGATGCCGCCTGGGCCGCCGCGCTGGCCGGCCGCCGCGTCATCGCGCTGGAACCCGCCCAGGAGGAGCCGGAGGGTACGGTGCCCCGCTTCACGGAGGCGCGGGATCCCGAGGCCGCCTTTCTGGACTTCCTGGAGGACGAACTAGCCGCCGGACGGCGCGTCGCCCTGGCCGGCCGGGAACGGGAGCGCACCCGCTCCCTGCTTCGCCTCGTCCGGGAGAGGCTGGAGCGGGAGGCGGAGCACCTGCCGGGATGGATCGCCCTGCGCGATGCCCCCCCGGGGACCTTCGGCGTGCTGGACGGCCCCCTTGCGACCGGCTTCGCCAGCCCCGGCGCGGTTGTGGTCGCGCCCGGGGATGTCCGCCCGCCCCGCCCGGACGATCAGGCGTCGGGCCAGCGCCGGCTGCCGGGCCTGGCCGATCCCGTGCTTCAGCCCGGCGATGCGGTGATCCACCTGGACCATGGGCTGGGCGCGCTCCGCGGCGTGGAGGCGGTGACGGCCGCCGACACGGTGCTGGACTGCCTGCGCCTGGAATATGCCGGCGGTGCCACGCAGCTCGTGCCGCTCGATGAGATGGACCGCCTGTGGCGCTACGGTGCCGAGGCGGAGGGCGTGACCCTCGACCGGCTGGGCGGCGAGGCCTGGCCAAAGCGCCGCGACGCGGTGAAGGCGCAGGTCGCGGAAAGCGCGGAGGCGCTTCTCCGCCTGGCGCGGGACGCGGAGGGCCGCCGGGCGCCCGTGCTGCGCGCGCCCCGCGGTGCCTATGACCGCTTCGCCGCCCGGTTTCCCTTCGCCCTCACCCCCGACCAGTCCGAGGCGATCGACGCCGTGCTGGACGACCTTGCCTCCGGCCGGCCGATGGACCGGCTGGTGTGCGGCGACGTGGGCTTCGGCAAGACCGAGGTCGCGCTGCGCGCGGCCGCGGTGGCGGTGCTGGCGGGGCGGCAGGTGGCGGTGCTGGCGCCCACCACGGTGCTGGTGCGCCAGCACCTCAACACCTTCCGCCGGCGCTTCTCGGGGCTCAGGGCCGGCGGCAAGCCGATCCGCATCGAGCAGCTGTCCCGCCTTTCCACTCCGGCCGAGGCGAAGGCCGTGAAAGCCGGGCTCGCGGACGGCACGGTGCGGATTGTGATCGGCACCCAGGCCCTCGCCGGAAAGGGCGTCGCCCTCAAGGAAATGGGCCTGGTCGTCATCGACGAGGAACAGCGCTTCGGAACGCGGCAGAAGGCCATGCTCCGCCGCCTCGGCGAGGGCGCGCATGTGATGGTCATGACCGCGACGCCCATCCCGCGCACGCTGCAATCCGCGCTGATCGGCCTTCAGCCGCTGAGCGTGATCGCGACGCCGCCGGGCCGCCGCCAGCCCATCCGGACCGTGCTTGCCCCGCTGGAGGATGCGGTGATCCTGCAGGCCCTGTCGCGGGAGCGGCGGCGCGGCGGGCAGAGCTTCGTGGTCTGTCCGCGCATCGAGGACCTGCCGGCCATGCGGAAGCGCATCGAGGCGCTGCTGCCGGAGCTGGACATCGTCGAGGCCCATGGCGAGCTTCCCGCGGCGGAGGTGGACACCGCCCTGGTGCGCTTCGCGGACGGGCAGGGCGACGTGCTGCTCTCCACCAACATCGTCGAAACCGGGCTCGACGTGCCGCGCGCCAACACCATGCTCATCCATCGCGCCGATCGCTTCGGCCTTGGCCAGCTTCACCAGCTGCGTGGCCGCGTGGGCCGGGGGCGGGTGCGCGGCACGGTGATCCTGCTGACCGACCCGGCCGAGCCGCCCTCCCCCCTCACCCTCAAGCGCCTCCGCACGCTGGAGGCACTGGACCGGATCGGCGCGGGCTTCGCGATCAGCGCGCGGGACATGGACCTGCGCGGCGCCGGTGACCTGCTGGGGGAAAGCCAGGCCGGGCACCTGAAGATGATCGGCCTCGAGCTTTACCAGCACCTGCTGGACCGCGCGCTGCGCGCGGCACGCGGTGAGGCCGTGCCGGAGGCATGGACGCCCGCCCTGGCCATCGCGGTTCCCGCCTGCATCCCGAAGGACTACGTCGAGGACGAGGCCGCCCGGGTGGAGCTCCACGCGCGGCTGGCGGCCATCCTCCGCCGGGGCGACATGGGCGCGCTGGACGACTTCGTGGAGGAGGTGGCGGATCGCTTCGGCAGCCCGCCCGAGCCGGTGTGCAACCTCCTCGCCCTGGCGCGGCTGCGCGCGCGCTGCCGACGGCTCGGGATCAGCAGGCTCGAGGTGGGTCCGAACGCGGCCGCCGCCTCCTTCCGCGGGGAGCCGCCGCGCGCCGATCCGCCGCTGGAGCGCAAGGGGGAGCGCATCCTGCTCGCCCCGCCAGGCGCGGGGAGCGGACCGCTCGCGATGGCGGAGGCCCTCCTGGCACGGCTCGGGCGGCAGAGGGGACGCCGGGCCCGCGGCGCGGCGGGCGAAAGCACCGGATCGCAGGCGGCCGCCTGACGCAGGCGACGGCGCGGGCTCAGAGAAGGGTTTCGACCAGCTTGGCCCCGAGCTCCTCCAGCCGCGGCCCGAGCCCGCGCGCGCGCCAGCTCGCCAGGTCCATGGTGCGGGAGCTGGCGACATCCCGCCGGAACAGCGCCTCCATCTGGGCACCGAACCCGGTGCCGAGAATGATGGCGTCGATCTCGTTGTTCCAGACCGTGCTGCGCCAATCCAGGTTGGAGGATCCGACCGCGGACCAGGCGCCGTCCACCACCGCCGTCTTGGCGTGCAGCACGCGTCCCTGGCGCTCGTGGATCTTCACCCCTGCCGCCAGCAGATCCCCGTAGGCGGCCCGGCCCGCGGCGACGGCGGCGCCGCTGTCGCTCTGCCCGGGCACGACCACCTGCACATCCACCCCCCGCCGGGCGGCGTCGATCAGCGCGCGCGACAGGTCCGGCGTGGGCACGAAATAGCCGGTGGTCAGGTGAATCGAGCGCTGGGCCAGGGCGATGGTGGCCAGCAGCGTGCGGTAGATCAGCGGCTGCCCGCTGTCCGGCGCGCCATCGATCGCCTGCACGGTGACGTCGCCCACGGGGCCCGTGGGCGCGGGAGGGGGGTCGGAGATCGGCGGGCCGTTCTGCTGGTGCCATGTTTCCATGAAATACCGCTCGAACTGTGCGACGACGGGCCCCTCGATCCGCACGTCGGTGTCCCGCCAGGCTTGCTCGTCCGGGGCGGCGCCGTGGGGCTGCGGCGCGTTCTGATAGACCTTGCTGATGTTCACCCCGCCGGTGATCGCGAGCCGCCCATCGACGCAGAGCAGCTTGCGGTGGTCGCGCTTGTTGATCGACAGCGGAACCCGGCCGTTCGGACCCAGCGGGTTGAACTCCAGAACCCGGACGCCCCCCTCGCGCAGCCGGTCGAACAGGGCGCTCGTGGTTTCGGCAGCCCCCCAGGCGTCGAAGATCAGGTTCACCTCGACGCCGCGGGCGCGCGCGGCCAGCAGCAGGTCGGCGAACTGCCCGCCCGCCTGCTCGTCGAACTCGTAGCTTTCCATGTCGATGCGGGTGCGCGCCGCGCGGATGGCCTCCGCCAGGGCGGCGAAGGTGCTCGGCCCATCCACCAGCAGGTCCACGCGGTTTCCGCCCAGGAACGGCACCCCGGCGAAACGCTCGCCCTGTTCCCGCATGAGCTGGAGGTTGCGCGCCGGATCGGCCGCAGCACGCGCGGCGAGGAGGTCCGGGCTCACCCCCGGCGTGGGCACGCTGGCGCAGGCCGAGAGCAGGCCCATGGCGACCACGGCGGAAAGCGGGAATGAACGTTTCATAATCGTAGTAAGCCAGCCGTTCATGGCAGGTTTCGGACCGCCGGGCGGCCGCCGGATGGCCTCACGGAATGATGTTCGGCCTGGCCGCGAAAGGGTCTCCTGCCCCGCCTCTGCCTGGCTAGACCGGCGCGGCGCTGCGGTCCCCGAGCAGTCCCTCGAGCGTGCTGCGGAGGTGGCGGAAGCCGTCCGGCTTCTCCAGCAACGCCTCGGGGCGGACACCCAGACTCAGAAGCGTGCGGTTCTGTTCCGCCGTCATGTAGCCGCTCAGCACGACGATGGGCATGCTCGGCCAGGTCGCCACGATCTTACGCACCAGTCCGACCCCATCCAGGTTGGGCATCCGGACATCCGTCACCACGGCGTCGAACGGCTCCGCGGCCAGCGCCTCGGCGGCCACGGCGCCGTCCGGCGCACAGGTGACGCTGTAGCCGCTCTCGCTCAGGTCAAGATCGATCAGGAGCGCAACCGCCTCTTCATCCTCGGCCACCAGCACGCGCGGCGGTCCTTCTCGGGTCGATCGGTCGGGCATTGGGTCTCACCTGGAGAAGCCATGGTTCAACGCGGAATACGCGCTGGACGCAAGACCAACGCAACCACTGGTGGAGTGACCGCCTCAACGTGTGGGAAATGGGTCTCGAAAACAGTGTTCTGGACGCGTCAGAGCATAGCTGCATTGCGGCGGCCGCTGCCGGAGCGGCCGCCATCGGGAAAGTCGCAGCGGCTCAGGCGCTTCTAGACTCGGGCGGAAGCCGGCACCTCCAGAACATGGATGCCGAACAGGCCGGCCGGATCGGTCCAGAACCGCAGGGCGCGATAGCCTGCATCGTCGGCCAGCCGGCGGAACGCGTCCGCTGCGTATTTGTAGGAATTCTCCGTATGGATCGACTCGCCGCCGGCGAAGGTGAAGCGGCTCGCGCCGATGCGGGCGGACTGGTTGTGCCGGCTGACCAGATGCATCTCGACGCGGCTCTCCGCGGCATTCCAGCGTGCCTCGTGACGGAACGCCGCGAGGTCGAACTCCCCGCCCAGTTCCGCATTGATGCGGGCGAGGAGGTTGAGGTTGAAGGCCGCCGTGACCCCTGCCGCGTCGTCATAGGCCGGGATCAGAACGGCCGGCTCCTTCGGCAGGTCCGTGCCGACGATCATCAGCGATCCAGGCCCGAGCAGCCGCGCGGCGCCGGCCAGGAACGCGGTTGCCTCCGGCGGGGTGAAGTTGCCGATGGTCGATCCCGGAAAGAAGCCGGCCCAGCGGCGCGGCGGCTGCCCGGACGGGGCGGGCAGCAGGAAGGGCGCGGTGTAGTCGGCGCAGACAGGGGCGATCGGCAGGCCCGGAAAGTCCTCGGCCAAGCCATCCGCCGCGGCCAGCAGGTGCCCGCGGGAAATGTCCACGGGCACGTAGAGCGAGGGCTCCCGCATGGCTTCCAGCAGCAGGCGTATCTTCACCCCGGCGCCGGAGCCGAATTCCACGAGCGCCGCACCGGGGCCCGCTAGGGCCGCGAGTTCGGCCGCGCGCGCCGTCAGCAGGGCCACCTCCGTGCGGGTGGGGTAGTATTCCGGCAATTCGCAGATCAGGTCGAAGAGCCGCGATCCCTCGGCGTCGTAGAAGAACTTGCAGGGCAGGGTCTTCGGGCTGGCCGAGAGGCCGGCGAGCACGCTCGCGCGGAATTCCTCCTTCCCCGGGGAAAGGTCGCGCAGTTCGTGCAAGGCGCTGACCACGTTCATGCGCCGGCCGCCAGACGGAAGCCGGAGAACTGCCAGCGGGCACCGGGCGGGAAGAAGTTGCGGTAGGTCGGGCGCTCGTGCCCCTCGGCCGTGGCGCAGGACCGGCCGCGCAGCACCATCTGGTTGATCATGAACTTGCCGTTGTACTCGCCGAGCGCCCCCGGCGCCGGCCGGTAGCCGGGATAGGCGGAATAGGGGCTGGCGGTCCATTCCCAGACATCCTGGCGCAACCCCGGGACGAGCGGGCGGGGATGCTCGCACGGCCCGCCGGCGGGGAGGCCCGTGCCCGCCCGCGCTTGCGCGGCAACCTCCCATTCGAACTCGGTGGGCAGGCGCATGCCCGCCCATTCGGCGTAGGCGGCCGCCTCGAAGAAGCTGACATGCAGCACCGGCTCGTCGTCGCGCACCGGCAGCAGTCCGTGCAGCGTATGGACCACCCAGTCCCTCCCGTCCCGCCGCCAGTAGCCCGGGGCCTCCCAGGCCGAGGCCTGGGCCAGCGCCCATCCCTCGGAGAGCCAGAACTCGGGGCGGCGGTATCCGCCATCCTCCATGAAGGCGCGGAACTCGCCGTTGCTGACGGGGCGGTCGGCCATGGCGTGGTCGCGGAGCAGCACCTCATGGCGCGGGCCCTCGTTGTCGAAGGCGAAGTCCATCGGGTCGCCCGAGGGCGCGTGGCCCACCGCGTGGATGCCGCCGCTCGCCTGCCACCATCCCGGGCTCGCAGGCTTGCCCACCGGCCCGCGCGCAGGTGGCGGCGCATAGGCCGGGTTGAGCGGCGAGAGGGAGAAGGCGTGCTTGATGTCCGTCAGCAGCAGCTCCTGGTGCTGCTGCTCGTGGTGCAGCCCCATGACCACCAGCGCGGCAACATCCTCGTCGCCGCCATCCAGAAGGCGCTCCATGGCGGCGTCCACATGGGCCCGATAGGCCGCAACGGCCTCGATCCCCGGGCGGCTGAGCATCCCGCGGGAGGGCCGGGGGTGCCGGGGGCCGACCGCCTCGTAGTAGGAGTTGAAGACATAGCCGAATGCGGGATCGAAGACGCGATAACCCGGCAGGCGGGAGGCGAGCACGAAGGTTTCGAAGAACCAGGTGGTATGGGCGCGGTGCCACTTGGCCGGGCTCGCATCCGGCATGGACTGCACGGTCTGGTCCTCGGCGGAGAGCGGGGCGGCGAGCGCCTCGGTTGCCGCGCGGACGCGGCGGTACAGAGCGCGAACCCCCTGGTCCGCGCTGCCGCGCAGCGATCGGCCGGGGGAAGGGCCGATGCCGCTTCCGCCCTCCTCCGCCGGAGGAGAAGAGGCGGCGTGGTCAGGCATCAGGATTCCCATGCCTGCCTAGATACGACGCGGACGGCCTGGCGCGAGGGCCGGAAGCGGCTTCCCCGATCACGACATCCGGCTCGCCTCCACGTCCGGCCCTCCCTTCGGCAGCTAGCTCCGCTGTTCCAGGGGTGGCTCCAGCGGCTCCGGGCGCACCGTGTACTGGCCGCCTCCCGCGTAAAGTCCGCCCGCCTCCTGGAGCGCCAGCCGCTCCTGGTCGCGCCGGCGCACGTCGCGCTCCACCGCCTCCGCATCCCCGGCCGGGACACCCAGGCTCACCAGCGCCTCCCTCCCCATGGCGAGTGCCGATTCAACGGTTTCGCGCACCTCCACCACCCCGGTCCGGCGCAGCGCGAGCGCGTGGCGCCGGTCGAAGGCGCGGACCACGCAGGGGGTGTCCGGAAAGGCTTCGCGCATGAGGGTGACCACCCGGTCGGTGGTGTCCTGCACGTCGGTGCAGACCACGATCAGCCGGGCCCGCCCGGCGCCGGCGGCGCGCAGCACGTCCAGGCGCGTGCCGTCCCCGTAATGCACGCGCGCGCCGAAGCGCGCAGCGGCCTCCACCTGCTCCACGTCGGAATCGATGATGGTGAGCGCGAAGCCCCGCCGCAGCAGCACCTGCGCCACGAGCTGGCCCACGCGGCCGAAGCCGATCAGAAGCACGCTGCCGCGGGCATCCGAGAAATCCTCCTCCGGCTCGGCACCCGGGCGCTCCCGGATCAGCAGCGGGCCGAGGCGGACGATCAGCGGCGTGAGCGCCATGGAAAGGGTCACGAGGGCGACAAGCAGCGTCGCGTGCTCGGGCGTCATCACCTGCGCGGCGGCGGCCGTGGAATACAGCACGAAGCCGAACTCGCCGCCCTGCGCGAGCAGCAGCGAGGCGCGGACGGCCGTCGGATGGGAATGCCCGAAGACGCGGGACACCGCGTACATGGCGCAGGCCTTGGTCAGCGTCAGCACGCTGGCGGCGGCGAGCAGCCCCGCCCAGTTCGCGCGCACCACCGCGAGGTCGACGCTCATGCCGACCGACAGAAAGAACAGCCCGAGCAGCAGCCCGCGGAAGGGCTCGATATCGGCCTCCAGCTCGTGCCGGTAGGTGGATTCGGCGAGCAGCACCCCGGCGAGAAAGGCGCCCGTGGCCATGGAAAGCCCGACCGCCGCCATCAGGGCCGCGGCGCCCAGCACCACCAGCAGGGCGGCCGCCGTCATGATCTCCCGCGCGCCGCTGCGGGCCAGAAGACCGAAGAGCGGATTGAGCAGGAAGCGCCCCACCAGCACCACGGCCGCCACGGCGGCCAGCATTTCCGCGGCGGCCAGCCAGAGCGGCCCGCCATCGGCGCGCGGCAGGGGGGACAGGAAGGCCACGAGAGCGAGCAGCGGCACGATGGCCAGGTCCTGCATCAGCAGCACCGCGAAGGCGGTGCGGCCATGCGGCGCCTCCACCTCCCGCCGTTCCTCCAGCAGCTGCATCACCAGCGCCGTGGAGGACAGGGCGAGCCCGAGCCCCGCCACGATGGAGGCGGGCAGGCTGCGGCCCGCCACGAAGAAGGGGTAGAGCGCGATCAGCGCGCCCGACACAAGGATCTGCGCCGTGCCCACCCCCATGATGTCGCGCCGCATGGACCACAGGCGCGACAGGTTGAGCTCCAGCCCGATCACGAAGAGCAGGAGCACGATGCCGAGCTCCGCCACCCCGGTGACCCGCCCGGGCTCGGCGAAAAGGCCGAGCACGGAAGGACCGACCGCCACCCCCGCCGCGATGTAGCCGAGCACAGAGCCGAGGCCGATGCGCTTGGCGATGGGCACGGCCAGAACGGCGGCGGACAGCAGGACGACGGGTTCAAGCAGAACCGTCGCGTGGGCGGCTTCGGCCATGGTCGCTCCGTGCCGGGGGTTTGCGCGCACCATAGGTGGACGAGCCCCGCCGGCTTGGCAATGACGCAGCCTGGCACATCCGGCACAGGGTTTGCTTACCGGGACCGGCGACGGCGCAGCATCTCGTGCGCCGCGCTTCCCAGGGGACGACCCATGCGCCGCCGCACCCTTCTCGCCTCCGCGACCGCCCTCGCCGCCCCCGCGCTGCGCCCGGCGGCCGCGCAGCCCGCACCCGGCCGTGCCGAAACCCTGCTCCTGGTGCAGGAATACGGGCCGAACAGCCTGGACATGCAGGGGCTGGGCTCCTCGCAGCCGGTCAACGGCGTGGCGCTGAACTGCTACGACCGGCTCGTGCGCTACAAGCGCGTGCCGCTGCCCGGCGAGGGCAACGGCAGCACCTTCGACATCACGTCGCTGGAGCCGGAGCTTGCCGAAAGCTGGCAGGAGGCCAGCGACGGCATGAGCTGCACCTTCCGCCTGCGCGAGGCTGCCTTCCACTCCGGCCGCCCGGTCACGGCGAAGGACGTGAAGTGGTCGCTCGACCGCGCCGTCTCCATCGGCGGCTTCGCCACCACGCAGATGAACGCGGGCAGCATGGAGAAGCCCGAGCAGTTCGTGGCGCTGGACGACCGCACCTTCCGGGTGGACTACATCAGGAAGGACAAGCTGACGCTGCCCAACCTCGGTGTCACCATTCCCTTTGTGTTCGACAGCGAGCTGGCGATCCGCAACTCGGGCGGCGATCCCTGGGCCAAGGAGTGGCTGAAGAACAACGTCGCGGGTTCGGGCGCCTTCAGGGTGGAGGCCTTCCGCCCGGGCACGGAGACCATCTATGCCCGCAACGACGACTGGAAGTCGGGGCCGATGCCGAAGCTGCGCCGCGTCATCGCCCGCGACATCCCCTCCCCCTCCACCCGCCGCGCGCTGATCGAGCGCGGCGATGCAGACATCTCCTACGGCCTGCCGCCAAAGGACTTCAAGGACCTGGCCGAGGCGCGCCGCGTGAAGGTGGTCGGCGTGCCCGTGCCCAATGCCATCTGGTACGTGGCGCTGAACGCGGCCACCGGCCCCTTCACCGATGTGCGCCTGCGCCAGGCGGTCGCATGGGCCCTGCCCTACGAGGCGATCATGCAGGCATCCCTTTTTGGCCGCGGCGTGCCGATGTGGGGCGCGACGGGCGGGCCCACCACCGCCTGGCCGCAGCCCTTTCCCTACAGCACCAACGTCGCGCGCGCGCGCGAACTGGTGCAGCAGGCGGCCCCGGGGGGCCTCACCACCTCGCTGCTGTTCGACGCGGGCTCGGCCACCGTCGCGGAGCCCATGGCGGTGCTGGTCAAGGAGGCGCTGGCGCCGCTCGGCATCACGGTGGAGCTCAACAAGATCCCCGGCGCCAACTTCCGCGGCGAGCTGAACAAGAAGACCGCGCCCATGGCGATCAACCGCTTCGGCGGCTGGCTCGACTGGCCCGACTACTTCTTCTTCTGGAACTACCACGGCAACAATTCGATCTTCAACATCGCCTCCTACCAGAACCCGGCGATGGACAAGTTGATCGACGCGGCGCGCTTCGCACCCGATGCCGGCAGCTACGCGGAGGCCGTGAAGGGCTTCATCGGCCTGGCGGAGCAGGACGTGCCGATGATCCCCATCGCGCAGCCGCTGCACGACGTCGCCATGCAGCGCTCGATCGGCGGCTACCAGTTCTGGCCCTCGCGCGAGCCCGACTTCCGCTTCCTCACCAAGGGCTGAGCGCCCGTGCTGCGCATCGCCCTCTCGCGCCTCGGCACGGCCGTCCCGAGCCTCGTCGGGGTGGTGATCGTCACCTTCCTGCTCACCCGGGTGCTGCCGGGTGACACGGCCAGCTACTTCGCGGGGCCGGTGGCCTCGCCCGAGGCGATCGCGCAGATCAAGGCGCAGCTCGGCCTGGACCAGACGCTGCCCGTGCAGTTCGGCCGCTACGTGTCGGACCTCGCGCGCGGGGACCTCGGCACCTCGCTCGGCACCGGGCAGCCCGTGCTGCGCGAAATCGCGACGCGGCTTCCCGCCTCGGCGGAGCTCACCCTGTGCGGCCTGCTGCTGGCGGTGCTGGTCGCGGTGCCCATGGGCATCCTGGCGGCGCTGCGGCAGGGGTCCTGGGTGGATCACCTCTGCCGCGTGCTGACCACGGCGGGGGTTTCGCTGCCTGTTTTCTTCACGGGGCTGCTGGCGGTGTATGTGTTCTACTTCCTGCTGGGCTGGGCGCCCTCGCCGCTCGGGCGGCTGGACGCCTTTTCCTCGGCGCCGCCGGCGGTCACCAACTTCTATCTCATCGACAGCCTGCTCGCGGGCGACAGCGAAACCTTTCTCGCCGCGCTCTCGCAGCTGGCGCTTCCCGCCCTCACCCTCGCCCTCTTCGCGTTGGCGCCGCTGGCGCGGATCACCCGTGCCTCCATGCTCGCCGCACTGGATTCAGATTTCATCCGCACCGCGCGCGCCAGCGGTCTGGCCGGGCGCACGGTGGTGGTCACCTATGCCTTCCGCAACGCCATGCTGCCGGTGGTCACCACGCTCGGCATGGTGTTCTCCTTCCTGCTCGGCGCCAACGTGCTGGTGGAGAAGGTGTTCGCCTGGCCGGGCATCGGCTCCTACGCCGTGGAGGCCCTGATCGCCTCGGACTTCGCGCCGGTGCAGGGCTTCGTGCTGACCATGGCGATCCTCTACATCGCCCTGAACCTCGCGATCGACCTGCTCTACGGCCTCATCGATCCGCGCGCGAAGGCCGGGTGATGACGGACATGCCCGCCGAGGCGGTCCCCCTGCCCCGCCCCTCCGCCACGGGGAACCTGCTGCGGCACGCGCGCCATGTGCTGGCGGGCAATCCCGTCACCGCCTTCTCCTTCCTGCTGCTTCTGTTTCTGGTGGGATGCGCGCTGCTCGGCCCTTCGCTGGTGCCCTATGACCCGCAGGCGAGCAATTCCATGCGCGCTCTGCAGCCGCCCTCCGCCCAGCACCTGTTCGGCACGGATCAGCTCGGGCGCGACATCCTCAGCCGCGTGGTCGCCGCGACGCGCCTCGACCTCGGCATTGCCTTCTTCTCGGTGGCCCTGGTTTTCGCCGTCGGTGGCCTGGCCGGCGTGGCGGCGGGGTTCTTCGGCGGCTGGACGGACCGCATCGTCGGACGGCTGGCGGACACCATCATGGCCTTTCCCCTCTTCGTGCTCGCGATGGGCGTGGTGGCTGCGCTGGGCAACACCGTCACCAACATCGTGCTCGCCACGGCCATCGTGAATTTCCCGCTCTATGCCCGCATCGCGCGCGGGGAGGCGCTGGTGCGGCGGGAAGCCGGCTACGTGCAGGCCGCGCGGCTCTGCGGCAACGGGGAGATGCGCATCCTGCTCACCACCATCCTGCCGAACATCCTGCCCATCATGGCCGTGCAGATGTCGCTCACCATGGGGTATGCCATCCTCAACGCAGCCGGCCTCTCCTTCATTGGCCTGGGCGTGCGCCCGCCCACGCCGGAATGGGGGATCATGGTGGCGGAGGGCGCGAGCTTCATCGTCTCGGGCGAATGGTGGGTGGCGCTCTTTCCTGGCCTCGCGCTCATGCTCGCGGTGTTCTGCTTCAACCTGCTGGGCGACGGGTTGCGCGACATCGTCGACCCGCAGCGCCGCACATGAGCGACATCCCCCTGCTCGACATCCGCGACCTTTCGGTGGAGTTCGCCACACGGCGCGGCACCGTGCGCGCGGTGGAGCGCGTGGACCTTTCGATCGCCAAGGGCGAGACCGTGGCCGTGGTGGGGGAGTCCGGCTCCGGCAAGTCCGTCACCTCCTACGCGGTGATGCGCATCCTGGACCGTGCCGGGCGCATCGCCGAAGGCAGCGTCACCTTTTCCGGCATGGCGCTGCGCGCGCTACCGGAATCCGAGATGCGCGACCTGCGCGGGCGGGAGATCTCCATGATCTTCCAGAACCCGCGCGCGGCCCTGAACCCGATCCGCAAGGTCGGCCGCCAGATCGAGGACGTGCTCCGCCAGCACGGGCAGGCGGGCCGGGCGGATGCCAGGGCGCGGGCCATCGCCGTGCTGGAGCAGGTCCGCATCGCCCGCCCCGCGGAGCGCTACCACGCCTATCCCTATGAGCTGTCGGGGGGCATGTGCCAGCGCATCGTCATCGCCCTCGCCCTCGCCTGCCGGCCGCAGCTGCTGATCGCGGACGAGCCCACCACGGGGCTTGATGTCACCACGCAGAAATCGGTGATGGAGCTGGTGACGGAGCTCACCCGCGCCCGCGGCATGTCCACGCTGCTGATCACCCACGACCTCGGCCTCGCCGCCACCTATTGCGACCGCGTGGTGGTGATGGAGAAGGGGCGCGTGGTGGAGACGGCCGGGGCGGCCGAGATCTTCCGTGCGCCCTCGCATCCCTACACGCGGCGGCTGATGCGGGCCACGCCGCGCCCCGGCGCCGGGCTGCGCGACCTCCTGCCTGAGGGAGCCGCCCCCTTCCCGCCCGCCCCTGCCCCCGGGTCCCCGTTGCTGCGGGTGGAGGGGCTCGTGAAGGAATACGCGCGCCAGGAAACCGGCGGCTTCCTCGCGCGCCTGGCTGGCCGCGCCGCTCCCGAGGCGCCCTTCCGTGCGGTGGACGGCATCGGCTTCGAAATCCGCCGGGGAGAGAGCCTGGGCCTCGTCGGGGAGTCCGGCTGCGGCAAGTCCACGACCTCGATGATGATCATGCGGCTGCTGGACCCCACCGCCGGGCGCATTACCTTCGACGGGCACGACATCGGCTCCATCGCCGCCCGCGGCTTCGCGACATCCCCGCTCCGCCGGCGCATCCAGATGGTGTTCCAGGACCCGACGGACAGCCTCAACCCCCGCCACAGCGCCGCCCGCGCCATCTCCGATCCGATCCGCCGCCTGGGCACGCTGCGTGGCGCGGCGCTCGCGTCGCGCGTGGAGGAGCTTGCCACGCTGGTGGGCCTGCCGGTGGCGCTGCTGGACCGCTTTCCGCACCAGCTCTCGGGCGGGCAGAAGGCCCGCGTCGGCATCGCCCGCGCCATCGCGCTGGACCCGGATCTCGTTGTCCTGGACGAGCCCACGGCGGCGCTGGACGTGTCCGTGCAGGCGGTGGTGCTGAATCTGCTGCACGACCTGAAGCTGCGGCTCGGCATGAGCTACCTTTTCGTCAGCCACGACCTCAACGTGGTGCGCCTGCTCTGCGACCGCGTGATCGTCATGCGCGCCGGCCGGGTCGAGGAGGAAGGTCCGGTCGCGCAGGTGCTGGAACGCCCGGCCGCCGCCTACACGCGCGAGCTTCTCGCCGCCATTCCCCACCCGCCCGCCTGAGGAGGCGCCCCATGCCCGCCGATTTGCCACCCCTGCCGGATGACGCGGCGATGCTCGCCTATCTCGACGCCGCCGCCGTGCTGCAGGGCATCCCCGTCGATCCCGCATGGCGCGGCGACGTGCTGGCCAACATGCGCGCCGTCGCCGGCGCCGCCCGTGCCGTGCTCTCGTTCCCGCTGGAGGACGAGGCCGAGCCCGCGCCCGTCTTCGCGGCATGAATGACCTGGAACCCACGGGCATGGTGCCGACGGACATGGCGGGTGCCGCCGAGATCGCCCGGGCCGTGGCCTCCGGCGCCGTCTCGGCGCGGGCGGTCACCGAGGCGGCGCTCGCGCGCGTCACGGCCCTGAACACCCGCCTCAACGCCTTCACGGACCTGCTCCCCGCCCGCGCGCTGGCGGCGGCCGAGGCCGTCGATGCGGCACGCGCGGCCGGCCGTGGGTCGGGTCCGCTGGCGGGCGTGCCCTTTGCCGTGAAGAACCTGTTCGACATCGCGGGGCTGCCGACACGCGCCGGCTCCCTGATCAACCGCGGGCGCGCGCCCGCCGCGCGGGATGCCGCGCTGGTGCGCCGCATGGAAGCCGCGGGGGCTATTCTGCTGGGCGGGCTGAACATGGGCGAATACGCCTACGACTTCACGGGCGAGAACGTGCACGACGGCGCCTCGCGCAATCCGCACGACCCGTCGCGGATGACGGGCGGCTCCTCCGGCGGGTCGGGCGGGGCGGTCGCCTCCGGCATGGTGCCCCTTGCGCTGGGCTCGGACACCAATGGCTCGATCCGGGTTCCAGCGGCCTTCTGCGGGCTTTTCGGACTGAAGCCCACCTATGGTCGGCTGAGCCGCGCCGGCAGCTTTCCCTTTGTCTCATCCTTCGACCACCTTGGCCCGCTGGCACGCGGCACGCGCGACCTCGCCCTCGCCTATGACGCCATGCAGGGTCCTGACCCCGAGGACCCCGCCCAGGCGCCGCGCGCGCCGGAGCCGGTTCTGCCCGAGCTGGAAAAGGGCGCGGACGGCCTCCGCATAGCCGTCGCGGGCGGGCACTTCCTGCGCAACGGCGATCCCGAATGCTTCGCCGCCGTGGACCGCGTGGCCCGGGCGCTCGGTGCCACCGCACAGATCGAACTGCCCGAGGCGGCGCGCGCAAGGGCGGCGGCCTTCGTGATCACGGCGTCGGAGGGAGCCGCGCTGCACCTCGACCGCCTGCGCGTCCGCCCTGGAGACCTCGATCCTGCCACGCGCGACCGGCTGATCGCGGGCGCCGCCATCCCGGCCGCCTGGGTCAACCGTGCCCAGCGCTTCCGCCGCTGGTACCGGGACCGCGTGCTGGCGCTGTTCGAAGGCACCGACATCATTCTGGCGCCCTCCACCCCATGCCGGGCGCCCGCCCTGGGGCAGGCCAGCATCCTGATGGACGGGGCGACGCTGCCGCTGCGGCCGAATATCGGGGTGTTCACCCAGCCGGTCTCCTTTATCGGCCTGCCGGTCTGCGCCGTGCCGGTCTGGGTCGATGACGGGCTGCCGCTGGGCGTGCAGGTGATCGCGCCGCCCTGGCGGGAGGACCTGGCGCTTCGCGTGGCACGGGTGCTCGAAAGGCTGGGCGTCGCGCGGTCCCGCATCCCATCCTGAGCCGCCCCGGCGGCGTTCCGCGCGATCACGCAACCGCGTCCACAACGAGAGTGACGTGGCGCACGGTCCTGCTAGGCTTGCCGCAGCAAGCAAGGGAGGCGACCGTGGTCATGGGTGTCGTGGACTACGAGACGAGCGAGACCGACTACCTGCCCCACGTCATCGCCCGCTGCGTCGAGAAGGCGAACCGGCACCAGCTGCCCCACCGCTTCCGCCTGAACGGTGCGGAGGTGATCGTCCGCCCCGGCGCGACGGCCGAGGCGGTGAACGCCGAGGTCCAGCGCCAGTGGCAGGAAAGCCGGGCGTCCCAGGGGGCTACGCCGGGGGCCGCTGCGTCCCAGGGAGCCGGGGCGACGGCCTGACCACCGCCGGCCTTTGCGGCCGTGCGCTTGTGGCCAGGATGGGCCAAGCCCCTCTGCCCTTCAAGCGGCGCGGGGTGCGGCGGGCTGCGGGGCGATGCCGGGCGGGACGAGCACGACCTTTCCCAACCCCTCCCCGGCGGCCACGATGCGGTGCGCCTCCGCGGCCTCCTCCAGCGGCATGATGCGGTCGATGGTGGCACGATGGCGGCCCTCGGCCGCCGCCCGCAGGCTGGCATCCATGTCGCCGGCGCCATGGGGGGCGGAGCCGATCACGGTGATGCGGTTCAGGTAGAGATGGCGAACGTCGAGCGGCACCGTGCCGCCGCCATGCGCGCCGGCCGTCATCAGCCGCCCGTTGTGGCCGAGGCTGGCGAGATGTTGTGCCCGGCGCCGTGCAGCCCCGGCCCCCAGGTCAGCGGCACGCGGTGGCGGCCCAGCGTGTCGCAGGCGTCGCGCACATGGGTCCAGTCGCGCAATCCGAAGGCGACGTGGTGCAGGCCCCGCGGTGCGTCCGCGCGGCGGAAGAAGTTCAGCGTGTGGTGATCGAGTTTGCAGCGCAGAAAGGCAAAGAAGTCGCCGATCCAGCCTGACACGCGGAAGCCCAGCACGTCGCAGTAGAAGCGCACGCTAGCCTGCGGGTCCGGCACGGAGAAGGTCGACGTAGCCGAGCTTTTCCGGCACCACGCCGCCCTCGGGCCGGACCGGCGCGGCGGCGGGGGCGTGCCCGAGATGCAGTTCCACTTCTGGGCCGTTTGGGTCGACGAAGGCGACGGCCTCCGGCAGGCCGGGGCCCGTGTCGTGGCGCCGCATCGCGCGCAGGCCACGGTTCCGTAGGTCGCGCAGCACCTCCGCTGGCGCCGCATCAGCGCCAAGCCGGAGGGAAAGCCGCGCGGGCCGCAGCGCCGCGCCCGCCCGCAGCACAAGCGCGGGCTGGCCGTCCGGGCCAGCGAGCCAAGCGGCGTCGCGCCCGTGCGTCATGACGGAAAGGCCGACCACGTGCATGAAGTGGTCGAGCTTCCGCGGAAGATCGGGGGTTTCGAGGGTCAGGTGGCCGAGGCCGCAGACCCGCGCGATGCCGGTGGCTTCGTTTGGTGACGTTGTCATTGGATGGGGATGCCGCCCTGCTGGATCACGCAGCGCCAGACCGCGAATTGCACGCCCACATACGTGCTGCGTGCCGATGTTGCCGCTGGCGTCCGGGCGGTTCTCCCCGATCGCGGTTTGGCCGAGGCGCCGCTGCAGGAAGGGGGCGAGCAGGCGGGCCAGCACGTGCTGCGACGTTCCGGGAGTCGCGGGCACGACGATGGTCACCGGTCCGGGAGCCTGTGCCGCCACGTCCCTGCCGAGTAGGAGGGCCGCCGGGGCACAGAGGGCGGATCGCAGCAGCCTGTGGCGCGCATCGGGCCCGGCGAAAGCCTTCATGACCTCCCTCCCTGGCCGGCGGGTACCCGGCCGGACCGGCCGGGCCTTCCCACCGGGGCGATGGACCTTTGTTACGGGGACGCTGCGCGGCGGGCCACGGGGTGTCAGGGCGAGGCAGCCCGGAAACTTGATCTAGCTCAATGCTGCGTCGCGGCACGCCCTCCAGAATTCGCGGAAACGATAAGGAGGAAGCCATGCCCGACGACGTCCGACTTCCCTTCAAGCCCGTCCTGGCCGCTGGTGCGCGGGTGGATGCTGTGCGGCGGGAGGCGATGGTGACCGAGGCGGCGCGGGAT